>JAFZML010000127.1 GCA_017553255.1 Bacteroidales bacterium
ATTGTAAGCTCGTATACGCTGGGAGCCTTGGTCTCGGCTACTGAGAGCCAGGAAGTGGCGGCGTCGTTGATGTTCACATTGAACTCCTTGTTGGTAGTAACGGTGAGAGGAATCTCCCCACCGGTGGCGGGAACCTGTGCGGTAACATCGGCCACAGCGGCAATTTCACCTTCCTCAAGGGCGATAACCTTGATGTTGGTCTTACCCTTGTTGTTGTCGGCAAATACAAAGATCTTTCCGGAAATTTCTTCGGGATCCTCTTCTTCAGGGTCTGCCTCAGGAATCTCAATGACAATGTAACCGCTGAGGTCATCAGTCTTCACAAGGTGTGCATCAATGCCGGGAGTAGCGCTGAGAATGTCTACCGTAATCTTATCACCGGTAGAAACGCCTACAACCTCATAAGCAAGGGCAAGGACATCACCTGCATTGGCACCTACGGCTGAAAGGTCGCCCTGGTACTCAATGTTCAGGGAGAAAGCCTTCTCCTTGGGGATCTGAACCTCGGTCTCACCAACAACAAGGACAATGTAGTCCTCAGTGGACTTGTCTTCATCAATGTAGGCCGATGTGAAGGCGCTGCCGTCGATCACGCTGAAGCCCAGGGGTTTCCAGGTTTCACCTTCGTCATAGGAGACGATAACCTTGCCTTCAGAGCTGGTGCCGAACAGAGGAGTGATACCCTGCTCACCCTGCTCACCCTGATCGCCCTTGTCGCCCTTGTCACCCTTGTCACCCTTTCCGGTAACGGGGATGGGGTTGTTGTCGGCGTCTACAAGGAGCTCACCGTTGATGGTCCAGTAGTAGATTCCGTCAATGAAGGTGATGTTGATTTCAGGTGCAACGGCATCTGCGCCGTCCTCACCGTCCTCACCGTCCTGGCCGTCCTGGCCGTCCTGGCCATCCTGACCATCCTGACCGTCCTTACCATCCTTACCGTTGGTAATCTTGGAGGTGGTACCGTCTGAGAAGGTGATGGTTACGCCATCTTCTACCTCCACTACGGAAATGATAGTGAGTTTCTCATTCAGGGCCCTCACAAGGTTCTCAAAACCGGGAACGGTTTCCTTGTTGATTTTTTCCACTGCTTGCTCAAGGGCGGTAACTCTCTGGTCAAGTTCATCAAGCTTGTTCTTGACTTCAGTGAGGTCTGTTTCCTTGGCGCAGCCTACCGCTACAAGCGCTACCAGCGCTGAAAGCAGTACAGTCCAAATGGATTTTCTCATAAATAAATAGATATTTTGGGTTAAAAATTAATTGTCAAAAGCGTATACTGAGTCCTGCGCCAAAGCTGTTGCCTATTTGCGCATTGGCAGTCAAATAGTAAATATCCAGGCTCAGCCATTCCCATCTGACACCAAGCCCAAGGGCAAGGTGGGAGGGCAAAACTGCGCCCGTAGAAGCATATCTGTAGCCGGCCCTTGCATATATCATATCCCAAAGGCCGTATTGGATTCCGGCGGAAACGCCGAATTTTCCGGCAAAATAATAATCTCCGTCAAGAGCCGCGCCAAGGGTACCGGGACCAAGCGGGAGCTCATAGGATGCCGCAAGGCGGGCCGATGCCGGAAGCGGAGAAATGTTTCCGCTCTCAGACTTCACGCCTGGGCCGAAATTGGCAATGCCTGCGGCTATGTTGAGACCCGCCGTCCTGTACTGCGCCATTGCGGTGAAGGCAGTGCCGGTAAGAGTATAATCGGCCATAAGCTTCTCCCTCACTATGCGGGCCGAAAGTCCAAGGCTGAAGTGCCGTGCGAAGGAAATGCCTGCGCCAAGGGCAATCATAAGGTCATTTGGAGCAAAGCTGCCGTATGAACCGCCGAAGTCCTGAACCGGATGGAACTGATCCACCACCGCGGCTGAGACCGCGAATCCGGGGCCAAGACGGAGAGCTACGCCGCCGCCGGCGTTATTGGAAAGGGTGTGGCTGTAAAGCACGCCTGCGTCAATCTTTCCAACTGCAACCGGCAGTACGGCAGGATTGTCAAACGCAGAGAATGCGGCTGTTCCGCTTGTGAGGGCACTGCCGGCACCGGCCATTCCGGAGATGGCAGCGCCGCGCGGGAAGCCAAGGAAATCCATGGCTTCGTTGGCGGGAATGCTCTCCTCCTGGGCCATAACGGTCCAGGACAGGGCCAGCGCAAGGGCTGAAAGGATTATGTGCCGCACTTTCATCGTTTAACAATAGTGTATGTATAGAGCTCACCCTTGTAAGTAACCTCCATGGTATAAACACCGGGAGCAAGGTTGTCAAGCTTGATTTCCAGCGGATTTGCAGCGCTTATGATGCAAACCGTTTCATAAACCACAACTCCGGAGGCCGATATGACTCGCACCGAAGCGGTGTCCGGCTCTACGCCGGGAATAATGGTAACGGAGCCGTGATCCGACACCACGGAGTCTCCTTTGATAAGCACTTCCTCAGAGCCCTCGGGGCGCATCAGGACCGTCACAACCACGGTAGCCTTTGCTCCGTCGTGGTCTTCGGCAATAACCTTTACGTCACACAGGCCCTCTTTTCTGGCCTTGACATAAAGGATGCCGTCCTCAACGCGAACCGTTGCTACGGACTCATCCGATGAAATTGCGCGGAAAGTGAGAGGTTCTTCGTCCGGATCACGGAAATAATCCGTGAGAGAGAGAGATTTTTCTTCCTTGGCCTCTTTGAGAAGAAGGATAGGCATATCTGCCACCTGCTCCGGGGCCGTGTTGGGAAGGACCTTGAACTGGATGGTGCGGATGGTGGTGGCCCCAACTTCATCTGTAACCTTGATGACACCGGTGAACTGGCCGGGATTCAGCACCAGAGGGCACATAAGCTTGAAGTTGTACAGGCCTTCGGATCCGTTGTTGGATTCCATGGTGGCGCGGCTGCCCTTAGGGTCAAAGGTAACAGAAATGGCGTCTCCGTCAGGGTCTGAGAAGGAAACGGGAATGGTCACAACCTCATGGTGATGGAACTCAAAACCGTCTTCTGGATAATCTGTGATTGTTATCTCAGGCTTAAGGTTATCGGCCGTATGTATCTCAAGGATATCTGAAAGAGGAGAATACTTCTTGTCATAGCTGTAAGCCACCACTGCAACGTAATAATCCGTGGAAGGCTTGAGGCCCGCAAGGTGAATGGTAAGCTGCGTCCCCTCAACGTCTGAGGACGAAGCCAGGCGGGTTGCGGAAACCACATTTGAAGGAAGATCACCGGGATCTGCGTTCTGAAGGGCCGATTTCTGGGTGGAAGTGAGGGCCATATACGCATAGGCGTTGGTGGCGCTGAAATCTACCTTTATGTTATGCCCCACGGGAGCGGCCTCAATTGAAGTCACCTTGTCCGGAGCCACGGAAGAAGTGCCGTTCATATTGAAAGATCCCCAGGCGTCCACAAGAGGGCCGATAGCCTTGCTTCCGGTGGATGCGGCTATCTGTCGGGCTCCGCCGATAAGCCTTGCGCGGAGTTCATCGGCCGTGAAGCCCTTGCCTCCGAAATAGGACGCTATGAGCGCAGCCACGCCGGATGCGTGAGGGCAGGCCATTGATGTGCCGCTGAAAGTGGCGTATTTGCTGGGAATGCAGGTGCTTTTGATGTTAACGCCCGGGGCGCATACGTCCACCCAGTCTCCGTAGTTTGAGAAACTGGCTTTAGAGCCGTTTTTATTCATTGCACCTACTGACACGCAGCCGTCATAATTGCCGGGCGCGCCGTAGGGAATGTTTTCATTGCCTGCAGCAAAAATCACCACGCCGCCCTTCATGGGAGAATTGGACAGCTGATTGCCGTAGTTGTCACAGCCCGCATACTTGTTGAAGTAATCTACGGCCTGGGTGAAGGACCGCTCAGGATTTTCGTGGGATTCGCGCGCCATTGTAAGCTCATAACCCGTAATCTGACCGTCATCATTGAAGTCAAAGTAGTATCCCCAGCTGTTCTGGGAGATGTGGGCGCCTTTGTCGGCGGCCTCCTTGAGGGCCGTTGAGAAACTGCCTGCGCTTATGTCCTGGCCGTTGTCCTGGGTTTCAAACACCTGAAGGGAAAGGAGCTTGACTCCCGGCTTTCCGGCGGCGGAATTACCGCCTGCCACGCCGGTGACGCCTACGCCGTTATTGTTCACGGCGGCTATTGTTCCTGCAACGTGTGTTCCGTGCTCGTGGGCCTTGATGGTGGTGTTGTGGTGGATATAATTATAATGTCCGGTTGAGGCAACATTATACGCAAGATCCGGATGATTTAGCTGGATACCGCCGTCAACCACCGCTACCACCACCTTGGGATCACCCATTGTATAGTTGTCCCATACCGGCTTGCAGTTTACGTCATAGCCGGGGTAAGCGGTATTGTTCTGGCCCCACATAGAGCTCCAGTCAGGGTCATTGATGCTGACGGCCCGCTTCAGAACATAATTGGGCTCCACTCTCTGGATACCGGTAACGGCCTCCAGTAAAGGCTTTGCGTCACTGAAAGAGGTTGAAGGATCAAACTCTACAAGGAACCAGCGGTGAAGGCCTTCCCTGCGGGTGCGGAGCTCATATTCTCCGGCATCCGGGAAAAGGCGGGTAAATGACTTTGCCCCAAGACGGGAAGCCATATAGCCAAGATCCTCGGTGCTCTTTTTGAGTTTATCCCCTGAAAGACCGTCTCCAAGCTGATCTGCCAACTGCTCACTGGTATAGACAATGGCTGCACCGGGAACAAAGCTTGCGCGCGCCTGCTGCTGAGACGGCTCTGCAACCACGGCCGGGCCCGCCTCTCCCGCTACGGTTGCGGGAGAGGTTACGGGATCCGGGAATTCGCGGGTGCAGGACAGCGCTGCAAGGGCGCAAAGACCTGCAAGGATGGCTTTCCTACTGCTCATTTACTTTCTCTTGAAGTTGGGAGAATAGAACAGATTGGCCGATGAGGGCTTCACGGAGGAGACCGCAGATGTTGCTGTTTTAGCCGGAGCACCTACTGTCACCTGGACGTCGTCCAGATTGAGGATGAACTGATCCGTGCAGTTGAAGTGACGGAAGGCAATGTACACAGCCTTATTGTCAAATGATGCAGGAATCTGGACTGCAATATGCTGCCATACTATATCCACGGGGCCGTCGGTGGTCTCATAAGGGACTGTTTCTTCCTCATAGGGGCTGGCATAGGGGTGCGTTGCCTCAAAGAGTTTCTGGAAAGCGTCAAGGTCTTCCAGAGTCTGGGGCTCAGAGTCTGAGACAAACACTCCATAATGTTCAGTATCCCAGTCAGGATCCTGTCCGGCTACCCAGAAGCTGACGTAGTTGCCTCCCTTGAGGTTCACAGGAGGAAGGATAACCCAGTTGTCCGGGGTAAGGGCTCCCACACTGTTAACGTAAGACTGGCTGAACAGAATTCCAACTCCTGAGTGAGCGGCAAGGTCATCACCGTATTCCCAGCAGTAGTCGTCACCGTCCACGTCTACCAGCATCCACTCACCAAGTGTGTTGATGTCTTCAAAGTCTTCGGAGAACAGTACGCTGCCGCCGGGTTCATCTCCACCGCCGCCGGGGTTGTCACCGCTTCCGCCTGAAGGATTCAGGGCCTGCTTGATGGTGATTGTACGTTCATCGGAGCCGGCCTTCCATACTATGGAGCCTTCACGGGCCGTCTTGAGAGGGTTCTGGGCAACGGTTATGTCAAGGACGCCGTCAGCGGTGCTTGCGGAAATCCAGTCACCGTCTACGCTGAGCCTTACGGTAGCGTTGGTCTGGTAAAGGAGGGAGAGTGAACCACCCGCGAAGGGGAATTCATACTCATCTTCCCAGATGAACTTTGAATTTACGCCAAACTGGATGAGCTGGACACTGCGGGTCTGGTCACCTGCAGTGATATCAATAAGGGCATAACGGGTTTCGATGGACTCATTGGCATCTACGCTCACGTTTACCTGCTTTCCGGATACACTTACGGTAACCCAGTCCTTGTTGGCCTTGGCCACAACAGTCTGCAGAGTGGACACGCTTACGAACGTGCTGCCGCCTTCGGCCTCAAAGCTTACGGTACCCGTGCTTGTCTGAAGGGCCGGAGCGGGCAGATACTTCTCGCCGGTGGGCTGCTTCGCGCAGGAAGCGGCAACGGCAAGTACGATTGTCAAAAATGCGATATATCTTTTCATAAGGCAGTCTCTATTCTACGATTTTAACCATACCCTGAATGTAAGGAAGCTGATAGCTGCCGGAAGCCATGGTCCAGCTGGAGAAGCTTCCTGCGGAGCTGCCATCTGCATTGACACCCCAGAGAATCCAGGAATCTACAATATAATCGCTGTCTCCGTTGTCTTCCCAATTCAACACTAGCTCTTCAACTGTGTTATCCTCAACTACGCCCACAATACCAAGGGACTCGTCCCAGCTGAGACCGCCGCCACTGTTAATCAGATCCCAACCGGCGAGCCATACAGTGACTGAACCGCTGGAACCCACAGCCTGGGCATTCCAGGTAAGCTGTCCACGGGCAGAATTATAGATGAGAACGGGCTCAAAGTACTCAGACAGGCCTTTCATCTTGAAGGAAACGCCTTCTTCCAGCTGGACAAGTTCCACAGGGAAGCTGCGGTTATCCGTATACCAGATGAAATTCCACTTGCCAAGATACTGGTTATAAGGGACATAGCCCTCAGGAATGACTTTGTCGAAGGAAATACCAGACCCTGTAAAGGTACCCTTTGCGGGGTCATTGGGATCTTCCTTGTACTCGAAGTCCTGGAAAGTAACGCCCTGGAAGGTGAAAGGTTCGTTGATATGGATACCGCCGGGCACAATCATATAGCGGGCGCTCACCATTTCAGAAGATTCGGCGCCCCTGCGGCCGATGCTGAGGGTGTTGGACACACCGTCAAGGTAACCGTCCACAAGGCCTCCGGTAACTTCACCTGAGAAGCTCACAATATTGAGGGCGGTCTTTGCAGCTGCCATCTCCGTGAGGAAAGCCGTAGGGGTTTGGTCGTCAGGGAGGGGATCCAGATAGCACAGATTGCGGGAACGCTTGCCCCTTAGGACTATACGCTCCTTGCTCACGCTCACGATATCGAATTCAAAGTCACCGCCGCGTGCCTGATAACGGTCTGATGATGCGGTTGCATAGTAATGCAGTACGGTGTTGTAGGTATCGAATGAGAGCACTGCGCCGTCATCTGTTGTGAGCTTGTAGCTTGAAGTAACCGCCTCCGTAGGGTCATCCTGGCCATAAGCGGTAACCTGCTGGGCGCCGAAAACCACACCCATATAGCAAGTAGCGGCTGAAGAGCCGGGATAGTAAGAGAGGGCCCATCCGTTCTTAGGCTGCTTCAGAATGTTACGGACATTTTCCAGATAATTCTGAAGACGCTGGGAAGACGGAGTTGCAAAGGAATCGGCCTGTTCCTTAAGGCAGGAAGTAAGCGGGAGCAGCAAAGCTGCGGCAAAAAGAATTGCAAATGATGTATTCAGTTTCATATTCTTGTCCTCCTGTCTTAAAGGTCAATGTTGTTAAGATCCACACGGCCGGTAGTTACATCTTTGAAGCGGCGGAGAAGGATGTCACGGAGTTCATTGAGGTCTATGCCCCAGGAATCCTGCATATAAGCAATGACAATCTCAATCTTTGAGGTGATGATCTCACCGCCGTCCGGGGCGTCAGGATCTGACTGACGGACGTTGGTTGTCTCTGCGTGGGCGGCGGCAATTTGCTCGTCCCACCAGGCCTGGTCATGGGTGATGTACTCGGAGACAAGCTCTGCGAAGTCTTCGCGGTGCTCGCTCTGGGCGTAATCAGTGATATATCCGCGGCCGCGCCAGTATTTATCCGTGCTGAAGCAGGCGTCACCCACGTATGTATTGGAGGTGATGGTGCCGAAGCTTTCAGGATAGGTCTTGGTCTGGTTCAGGATGTGGGTGAACTCATGGTGGATGGTCTTGATGTAGTAGTGGCTGAGGTATTCGGCCATTGCATCGGGATCATTTGCATAATAAGCAAGGCCCAGGGGCAGCTCATTCACGCCTGAAAGCATGATTTTCTTGCCGGCCTCGGCGGTACCCAGCACGAATGTTCCGTTGTTACGGTATTCCCATGTTCCCACAAGGAAGAACATCTTGGGGAAATATCCGCGGGTGAAGTCAATGCCCGCAATTTCGTCGTAGGTGTCTACGCAGAGGTATTTCACCAGGTGGGCATAGATTATTGCAGCATCGATATCGGCAGGGACGTTCCAGAAGCCTTTGTCTGATTCGTCCATGGAGAAACGATACTTGAATTCAATGTTATAGGGTTTCAGGAAATTAGCCTCCAACCAGTAGTCGAAGTCGTTCATTTCCACGGTGGAATCCTTAATCACGCTCTCTTCGCTGAGCAAATCCTGCTGGCAGGAAACTGCGAAGATTGCGGCAAGGACAAGTAGAGGAAGTATATACTTTTTCATAACTAATCCGGTTTATTGGTTGGATTCAGGAACACTCTTGGGCTGATGGACAATCTCTGCAGGCGTATCCGTAGCCCTGGGGTTAGGAGTCATACCTGCGGTGATAACATCCAGAGGAAGCTGCATGGCCCTGCGGGGGTCATTCACCTTAAGGACATCGTCAAGCCTCATGGGCTTCAATGCGGGCTCTTCGGCGCTGGACTTGGGATCCGGCTCCATGGTACGGCGCCAGATCTCAATGCCGTAACGCTTGATGTCAAACCAGCGGAGACCCTGGGCAAGACCGTCGATGCGCTTCATGCCAAGGACGCACTGGAGCATGGACTCCTGGATGCCGCCGTCTGCGCCTATATTGAACGCCGGGTTCAGCTTCTTCTTGAGAGTTGAATTGTCCCAGGTGGCGTAGGGAATCTCCTGGTAGAAGGCCACGATTTCCTCTGCGGTGAGGTCCTTGTTGAATTTGGACTTCTTGATGATACTGTGGATGTAGGTGCTGATATCGGCGGCAGCCTGGTCATACTGGTGGAGCATGACGTAAGCTTCTGCGCGGTTCAGGAGGGTTTCATCCATGGTGAAGGCCGGGCAAACGGCGTGTGCGTAACCAATGCGGGCCACAGGATCCGTATACTCGAACATATAAGGTATCTTCCAGTTGGTAACTACGTCATAAGTGGCGCCGTTGTACCATGCCGGACGGAGGTTGTACCAGTCAATGGTGTCGTAATACTTGTTGGCCGGATTACCCCAGATCTGAGGAGCAAGGATGTCCTCATAGAATGAGAGGTAAGAGTTATGGGCATACTTGGAAATGCCGGGATAGCAGAACAGGTAACCGAACTGGCTGTAGCTGGTGAGCATGAGAAGGTTTGCATCCTCCGATGAGTTCACGAAAGCGTAGCTTACCACATCCCAGTCACGCTCCAGCTTGCCGATTGCCTCCCAGTTGCGGAGAACCGAGGAAGGACTGGAGCCGACGCACTTGGTAGCGTATTCCACAGCCTTCTCCCACTGCTCTGAATAGAGGTAGAAGCGGGTTGCGAATGCATAGGCCGCACGGGCGTTGAAGTGATACTTGGGCACCTTGTAGTAGCTGTCGCTCATATACTTAAGGCCAAGTTCAAGGTCCCTCTGGATCTTTTCATAGACCTCGGCCACATTTCCACGCTCATACTTGGGGTTGAGTTCCTGCTCTACCTGCTCCATATAGGGGATACCAAGATTGGTAGCGTTGGTCTCAGTGTTGTAATTGAGGCAGAACTCATTTACAAGCATGAAGTGATTGTATGCGCGGATGAGGAGGGCTTCCGCCATCTCGGGGCCGAAACCGGCGGCTGCGATTGCCGGGGCGTCGGCGATGGAAGAAGTACCGGTGAGGTTGAATATTGCATCCAGGGCCTGGTTGGCGTGGGCTATGCAAAGGTAGGATTCAGACCAGAAGTACTTGGGGCTGTCGTTGGAAGTTTCAGTTACATCCTCCCAGTTGTAAATCTGGTCCATGTAACGGTCTGTTCCGGGGTTGTCGTCACCGATATTGTCTACGTCGTCGGACATGTACTCATTGAAAGTGAGATAGGTATTGGTGGGATAACCGGAAACAAGGAGGGCACGGATTTTCTCTGCGGAGTTAACCTCGGCCCTGTTGTCGGGCATGGTGTCCAGGAACTTGTCGCAGGAAACAAGGCCCAAAAGCATCAGAAATGCTGCGAAAATGTATTTTGTTTTCATATTGCGAGCCGATTAATTAAATACCGATCTTGAGAGTGAGGGTGAACTGCTTGGGCAGAGGAACGGCAACACCGCCGGTGTTGAAGAACTCAGGATCCTGGCCGTTGAGCTTAGGATCGGCATAGAGGAGGAAGAGGTTGGTAGCCTGGAGCTTGAGGCCGAGGCTGTTCATGTGCAACTTCTGGGTGATGGACTTGGGGAAGTCATAGGCAAGGGAGATTTCCTTGAGACGGATGAAGTCACCCTTTGCGATTCGCTCCGTGGAGAAGTTGTATGCGTTGTAGGCATAGCTCAGGTAGTTTCCGGACGAACTGTACACACGGTTCTGCCAGCTTGAAGCGATGACAGGGATGGTGGTATAATTCTCATCACCGGGAACGGTCCAGCGGTTGCGGAATTCCTTGGGCATGGAATCAAGGTCATCGTAGGAGGCCTGGAAGACAGGATCCAGACGGATTACGTTGCCGAAGGAATAAGTGATGAACACATTGAGCTTGAAGCCTTTCCATGAGAAGATGTTGCCGAAGGAACCAACGTCTGTGGGATCTACGGAACCGGAATATACCAGGTTCTTGAGCTTCTCTTCATCATTCTCCTGGAAGTAGATGCCGGAAACGGTCTTTTCTCCGTCCTCATTGATGAAGGTGGGAAGACCTTCGCTGTTGAGGCCGTCGAACTGCAGGGAGAAGAGGCTCCTTACGGGATAACCCTTGCGGGTGAAACCGGTGCCGGAGATGAGGTCTATCATACGAACCTTGTTCTCCAGTTCAGTAACCACGTTGTGGGAGTGGGAATAGATGAAGTTGGTGGACCAGGTGAAGTCCCTGGTCTTGATATTGGTGGTGGTGAGGGAAATCTCAACACCATCTGAGTGCATGGAGGCAACGTTACCGTACTTGTCCACCTCACCGCCGATACCCTGAGTGGTAACGGGGCCTATGAGGTCATAGTTCTTACGGGTGTACCAGTCTGCCACGATGTTTACGCGGTTGTCAAACAGACCGGCCTCCAGGCTGAGGTTGAGCTCTTGCTTCTTCTCATAGGTAAGGGCAAGGTTTGCAAGCTGGGAGATGCTGAGGCCGCTCTCCTTGTCATTTGCAAACGGACGCCAGGGGTTGTAGGCCTGGATGACCACGAAAGAGTTGGTAACTGACGGGCGGTCACCGGTAAGTGAGTAGGATGCCTTTAAGCTGAGGTGTGAAAGGTAAGGATAGAGAGCCTTCATGAAATCTTCCTCGTGGGCGTTCCATGCGCCGGAGATGTTCCATGTAGGAAGCCAGCGGGCTGTACGGGCCTTTCCAAGGAAGTTGGTTCCCTCATAACGGCCGGTGCCGTTGATGACGTACTTACCTTTATATGAATAAGTTGCGTTTGCAAAGAATGCGGCGCTGCGGACGTGGGTGTTACCCAGGGTATAGTACTGGGTGTTTTCCTCCGAACCCTGCTTGAACACGCGGTAATCATAGGATGCGATTTCACCGAAGTCGTACTGCATACCCCAGCCGCGGAACCAGCTGTTGTGACGGTCCAGGCTGCTTACCTCGGAGCCTGCGAACAGGTTCACGGTGTGGTCCTGGACAAAGGTCTTGTTGAAGCTTGCGGTTGCACGGAGGTCCCAGCCGTCCATGGAGTTCTCCTGACGCTCATAGATACCGCCCACAGGCATTACGCTGTACTTGTAACCGTAAAGGTTCTCAGGGTCACTGTAAAGGAAGGGGTTGGCGTCACGGATTGCAGGAGTGGACATCTCACGGTAAGCGAGAGCCTGGTTGGCGTAATCCAGGATGTAGTGTTCCTGGGACGTGCCGGCGTGCTTGTAAGCTGCGATACCGCTCAGTTCAAGTTCCGGGATGGGTTTGTACTTGAGTTCTCCCTGCACGCGGATATCATTGACGCCAAGGTCAATGTAGTTGTTCTCCAGCTCGTGCATGATGTTGAACGGTGAGTAGTTACGGGTGTAAAAGACATCAGGGTCAAGGGCACGGGAGGTGTTGAGAGCGTAGCTGTAAGGGTTGATATCGAAGTCACGCTTCACTTCACCGGAAACAACGTCAGTCTCACTGTTGATGGTACCGGGAGCGCGCTGCTTACGGTAGGAGGCGTTGCCGATAAGGTTGAGGGTGAGATTGTCAAAGATCTTGAAGCCGGTGTTCACGTTTGCAGTGTAACGCTGCACGGAGCTCTGCTTTGTCCAACCCGGATCCTGCATCACGGAAAGGGAAGCGTAATAGTTTGCCCTTTCAGTACCGCCGGAAGCACTGATGGAATGGTTGTGCTGGATGGTATTGTTGAACAGGAGGTCGAACCAGTCCGTGTTGCGGTACTCTGCTGCGCGCAGGTAAGCGTTACGTGCGGCCTGGGTGTTCTCAAGGCCGAAGGTTCCGGAAGAAGCGTCATACTGGGTGATGAGCTGATACATCTTGCCGTAAATACCGCTGTTGGAGGCATTTGCGGTTTCTGCATAGTTCAGGTAACCCTTCTGCTGCAGCTCCTGGTACACTTCCATCTGGTCCTGGGAGTTCATGATATTGAAGGTGTCGTAGGAGGGCTTGAGCCTGTAGGTATACTCACCGGTGTAGGTGAGACGGCTCTGACCGGCCTTACCTTTCTTTGTGGTGACAACAATAACGCCGGCCATCGCGCGCGCGCCATATATAGAGGTGGCGGAGCCGTCCTTCAGGATGTCGAAGCTCTCGATATCGTCTGAGTTGAGGCCTGCGATAGCACTGGAGATAAGGGTGTTGGCATCACCGGATGAAAGGTCATCGGCACTTACGTCCACAACGTCTTCCATGATAACGCCGTCCACAACCCACAGCGGCTTGGATGAGCCGTAGATGGAGGTTGCACCGCGGACGCGGATCTTGGGGGCAGTACCGAAGGTACCGGACACGTTCTGGACAGAGACACCTGCGGCGCGGCCTTCCAGTGAACGGGAGATATCCGCCATACCGCTGATATTGGACTCTGCTGCATCCAGCTTGACGGTGGAACCGGTGTTGAGACGGCGGTCCACGGTGTACATACCGGTTGCAACAGCAGCGTCAAGGACGTTGGCATCCTCTTCCAGGGCAATGCGGACGTGGGCTGCTACTGCGGCCTGACCCTCCTTGTAGCCAAGGTTGGCTGCGATGATGTACTTGGCGCCGGAAGGCACGTTGTTAATCTGGAAATTACCGTCCAGATCGGTGATCGCGTAATACTTCGTATTCCCGTCAACGGTCACGGTAGCTCCCACAAGGGGCTGGCCGTCCACCGCCGATACCACAGTACCCGTCACCGTCTTGGGCTGGGCCTGTGCTATGGCGGCAGATATGACCATCAGGAATGCCGCGAGAAAAAATCTGAATTTTTTCATACTATATTGATACTTTACTTAGCGATGGAAGAAGAACGTAATTCACTCTTTGAAAGCTTGCTGAAACGGGAGAGTGAAATATCTTGGGACAGGGATGCCGAAGATACCGAAGCACCGGAACCTACCTTGGTCATGGTGTCAGGAAGTTCAGCGTATGAGTAGGAGCTGCCTGAAGCATGGTAGCTGTTACCCTTACCGGCATTCTCACCGGTGCGGATGATCCACCAGTAGTCAAATCCTACGAACGGACCGTATGCGCAGGCACCGGGATTGATTTCCACAACATCATCTCCGTTGATGAAGGCCGTGAACAGGCGGGCCGGGGTGTCCGTATTGTATCCATATCCGGGATAAGTGCTGGTGTTGTATGAGAAGATTCCAAGGAAGAAGTCATCACACATACCGTACTGGTTGGAGCCGAAGGCCTCAACGTCGGCGGTATCGAACGCTCCAAGCTTCTGTTCCATGATATAGAATTCATGGTTGACAGCGTCATAGCATGCCTCAAGCTCATGGATTCCGCCATAGAGCTCTTCCAGGTCAAACAGACCTGTAACTTTATAGGTGCTGCCGCTTGCCTTGGCGGAGATTGTCATGGTGTAGTCTCCAAGTTTCCACTGACCAAGGAAGTCTTCGTAGGTTGCAGCTTTCTTCACAAAAGGTGCTGCAACGTTAGGAAGGGCTGTTTCCATCTTGTCCTGGGCGTATGAAGAACCGCCTCCTTCAGGAACCTGGAAGTACCTGAAGCTGATGTAATCCTCGGCATCCTTGGTTTGGCCTGGACGGAGTTCCACGTTTCCGTTGTCAATCAGTACGAAGGATACCACCACGCGGCCCATCTCATTGTCAAAGTATGTGTTGCCGTTGCTTGCAGAAACATATTTGCCGCAGAACTTGTCCGTGTAGGTTTTTTCGTCCTCAGGATCTACGTAACTCTCACTTACTGCCTGGCTTGCGATGGTGAGCTTGCCGCCGACGAAGAGAGCCTCTACCTCAAGAGGAGTATCGATTCCGTAATTGGCAACAGTGGAATTGTTGAGTCCCTTCACGGTGTAGCTTTCACCGGCAACCTTCTGCTCAACGGTGAAGATGTACTTTGTGCCTTCCTGCATCTTCCATTCTCCGAGGAAGTCTTCGTAGGAAGCGGCAACTGCGTTGTCCGGGGTTTCAAATACCACCTCACCGCGGTGGCCGTATTCGTTGCCGTTGTAACGGCCCACCACCACGTAACGATACTTGGTGAGAGGCTGGAGGTCTTCAACCTCAAGGACCTTCTCAAGGCCGGTCATAAGGTCATTGTCGGCGTTGGAAGGAACCTCAAGGTCTGCAAGGGCTGAGTCAAGGTCCTCGGTGAAGAAGCCATGGTACTGGAAATCCTCAAGACCCGTGTGGGTGATTGTAAGGGTGGCGCCATAAGGTGTGATGTCAGATGCCACAATTGTGAACTGGCAGTTCACATAAGCCTCCGAGAGGGTGGCGAACTTGGCATCTGCGGGAACGCCGAATGCCTTGCCGTCCTTGACGCCGGTAACGATGTAACGGTATTCCGTTTCAATGGTAAGGCCTGTGAGGTCAAGAGCCTTGTCCTTTCCCGTCTGAAGATCATCGGCGGAAAGGCCGCTGATGGCGGCGGAGATAAGGCTTGCAGCCGGGGAGGTAAGGTCACCGGTTACAAAGCCGTACCAGGAAAGTTCCTCATTCTTGGCATCATAGGTAACTGTTGCCTTTGCGGATTCAGTGGTAATGTCCGAAATGGCGGCGCTGAAGTTTACCAGTGAAAGATCTACTGGAGTTGAGAACTCTACCTCTGCGGGAGTGCCGTAATAGATGATGGCTCCGTTGTTGTCATACACGCCATAAATGATGAAACGGTAATCTGATTCATGGGTGAGTTCACTCACGGTTACCGTGCCAGAGGTGCCCTTAAGGAGCTCTACGCCTTCATTGAGCTTGCCGTTGTCCCCTACTATGCTGGCATAATGCTCTGCGGCAAGGGCGGCTACGTCCGTGTTGACGTCTTCCGTGACAAAGGCCATGTAGGTGAGAACGTCAATGCCGTCGTGGCTCACTGCGAAGCTGGCCTCATGGGACTGAACGTCCGTGGCTTCGGCCTGGAAGGTTACGTCAAAGATAGGAGACGT
This sequence comes from Bacteroidales bacterium, assembly GCA_017553255.1. GTDB lineage: Bacteria > Bacteroidota > Bacteroidia > Bacteroidales > UBA932 > Cryptobacteroides. The sequence continues at coordinate 15,624 of JAFZML010000127.1, forward strand.
TGAAAATGCAAGGGCTCCGGGCTCTCCGTAACGTTCACCATCAGCGTTGATGCCGAATGCTACGTAGCGGTAATTCTCAAACTCCTCCAGGTTACGGAGTGCAACCGTCTGGGAGTTGCCAATGTGGAGGGAATTTGCATTGATGCCGCTAAGCTGTGCCTGGATGAGAGACTCTACGGAGGACTCAAGGTCCTTGGTTATAAAACCATACCACGTAGCGTCTTTCTGGCCGTCATGGCGGACAACAACCTCTGCGTATTCTGCATCGGCCTTGCCAAGCTGTACAGTAAAGTTGACCGGGGTTTCCTCCGGGGTTTCCTCCTTGGGCTGCTCCTTGACGCAGGAGGCCACAAAAGAGGCCAGGATTACTGTAATTGCAAGATTTGCAATTTTAACAATTTTCATAACAGGATTATTTTGATACACTTACTATATTAACAAATCCTAACCCGAACCGTTGGAACTGCTTTCAAACTGTAAGCAAACAGCGTAAAAAATACCGCTCCAAACTATGGTTCAGAGCGGTAAAGTTAAGAAAAAAATTTTAAAAACTTACACTTTAGGGAAATAAATTATACCTAAAACTGTTATAACCCCTTTGCGCCTATTGCTTCCAGCGCCTTCTGGACGGTGTCATCTACCGGAAGATAATACTTGTAAAAGGCGTTTTCACCAAGCTTGGAATACCTGGAAATCAGGGCATTAAGCTGCGGAACAAGGTATGGAGCAGATGCGTCCCACTCTGCCTCCGTGCACCTTATTCCCTCTTTTGAAGTAAATGCAGGGAATTCCACTTTCAGATTGAGACCTTTCAGAAAACGGTCCATACTGTCAAAATTATCTATCTCCCTGATTCTTGCGGAGTTACGGTCAAAGACCAGGGAGGCGAATCTCATCTGGGCGGCCTTGCGGTTGCAGTCTATGTAATATTGTGAAACCCTTGTTGTGTCCACGGGGATGAATAAATCCGGCATTATGCCTCCCCCGCCGTAAACAACGCGGCCGCTGCGGGTATGATGGACGTCAGTTGTGTCCAGACGCACGCTGTCTGCGCTGAAAACCTCCCCGTCCATATACCTGTTGTAGATGTCGTAGCTGTATTCACGGGCGCTGGCATAGGGCTTCTGGATGCATCGGCCTGAAGGGGTGTAGTACCTTGCAACGGTAAGGCGGATGCCTGAGCCGTCCGTGAAGACGAAGGGTTCCTGCACAAGGCCCTTGCCGAATGAACGGCGGCCGATTATGGTTCCGCGGTCATTGTCCTGGATTGCCCCCGCGAAAATCTCCGATGCCGATGCCGAGTTCTCGCTGATGAGGATGCTGAGGCCAATGTCCTTGAGGTCTCCCCTGCCATCGGCCCTGTAAACCTCACGGGGCCTGTGGATGCCTTCCATGTAAACTATGGTGTCTCCGCGGGAGAGGTAGTCGTTGCTCACAAGGAGGGCCTGGTCAAGGTACCCGCCGGAATTGTCCCTTATGTCGAAGATGAGATGCCGCATCCCCTTTTCCTTTAGGCTCAGGGCGGCTTTGTGGCATTCCTCATAGGTGGTGCGGGAGAATTTCCCAAGCCTGAGATAGCCGACGGTATCAGTGAGCATGAACGCGGCGTCTACGCTGTGAACGGGAATTCGGCCACGGGTAATTTCAAACGGGATAATCTCCTTCTGGCGCTGGACGGTGATGGTGACCTTGGTGCCGGAAGGGCCCTTGATGCGGCGAACCATGCTGTCCTGGGGGACTTTCACGCCGGCAATTACGGTTTCATCCACCTTCAGGAGGCGGTCTCCCTGCATAAGGCCCACTTTTTCAGAGGGGCCACCGGGGATAACCTCCAGAACTATTGCAGTGTCATTGGGGACGTTGAACTGGATGCCAATTCCGTCAAAGTTTCCGGCCAGCTCCTCTTCGGAAGCATTGCGCTCCACGGGCGGCATATACACGGAATGAGGGTCCAGGCTGGAAAGGACTGCGGAAACAGCAGCGTCAGTGGGGCCGCGCCTGGAGAAAGTGTCCACGTAATTCCTGTCTACAATCTGAAGGATGGCGTTGAGCTTTTGCCAGTCCGTGTATTTGGTTGTGACAAGGTGCTGGGTTTCCCTGTAGCGGACCACTGAAAGAGTAATAAGGGCGCCTATAATGACGCCCAACACTATCTGAAGGATCTGTATGGCCTTTTTACTCATTTCCTTTCTGTTCCACTGTTACTCCTGCGCGTTTCAGGAGGTCTATGCCGTCCGTGAGGCGGTATGCGTCACGGTATACCACGCGTGAAATGCCGGACTGGATGATGAGTTTGGCGCATTCGGCACAGGGAGAGGCGGTTACGTAGAGCGTTGCGCCTTCAGAGCTGTTGCCGCTTTTTGCCACCTTGGTTATGGCGTTGGCTTCCGCGTGGAGGACGTACGGCTTGGTGACGCCGTTTTCATCCTCGCAGATATTCTCAAAGCCGGAAGGAGTGCCGTTGTAGCCGTCTGAGATGATGGTTCGGTCCTTCACAAGGAGGGCGCCAACCTTGCGGCGCTTGCAGTATGAGTTCTGGGCCCAGACCTCGGCCATCTGAAGGTAGCTGAGATCGAATTTTGTGATGTCCATTGATGCTTAGTTTCTCTGATACAGATAACGCTTGATGCTCTTTTTGGGCGTGCGCTCGAAGTCTTCCGGCATAAGCTCTATCTTCTTGATCTGGGCGTACTTGGGAAGTTCGTCGTTGATGGCGGGAAGGAGGCCGCAGATGCGCTTGCGGAATTCCGCGCGGGTGAAGCCGTCAAGTTCTCCCTGATGCCAGTCAGGGTAGATGAGTGCGGTGAGGCCGCCATCGTCCTCAACAACCAGGGAGTCTACCACGTACACAAAGTTATTGATGGTGGCTTCCACTTCCTCAGGGTAGATGTTCTGGCCGGAAGGGCCAAGCACCATGCACTTTGAGCGGCCTTTAAGGAACAGGTAACCGTCCTGGTCTA
>JAFZML010000128.1 GCA_017553255.1 Bacteroidales bacterium
CACGGCGCCGTATCGGCCTCAACATTCTCCAAGGGCAGCCGCAGCATTGTGGGAGAGTATTTCCCGCCCATCCCGGATTATCCCGCCGTAAAATCAGTTGGCCAGGACGACGACATTGAAGGCTCCGTGGAAATGGAGCTCCGGGCATTCCGTGACGCCATTCCGTGCCGGATGGACTATATCCTTCTGGATGCCTGCCTCATGGGCGGCGTAGAGGTTGCGTATGAACTCAGGGACAAGGCCGATATTATAGGTTTTTCTCCCACGGAAATTCTGGCCGATGGCTTCGACTACAAGCTCATTACCTCCCGTCTCCTTCAGGAAACCCCTGATCCCGTGGAGGTTTGCCGGGATTATTTCAACCAGTACAAGCATACGGACGGCTCAAGCACAGGCCAGGATTACGCCACAATATCGGCCGTTAAAACTGAGCATCTTGAGGCTCTTGCAAGTGTGTGCCGTGAGCTCTTTGAAAAGTACCGTGACGCCATGAACAGCGTGAATGCCGGCAGCATCCAGCGCTATTACCGTATGGAGCGGCACTTCTTCTATGACCTCAGGGACATCCTTGCAAAGTCCGGAGCGGAGGCCGGTGACCTGGCGCTTCTTGATAATGCCCTTAAGGATGTTATCCTTTACAAGGACCATACAGACTATTTCTTCAGCATTCCCATATTGGATAAAACTTATTCCGGTCTTTCAATGTACCTTCCCGCAAAGGGATCGGCAATCCTTGACAAGTTTTACAAGGAAAACCTGGACTGGAATACCGCAACGCAATTAGTTAAGTAAAAGCATATGAAAGAATTTGTCAAAACCATGCTGGCAGTGATCTGCGGCCTTATTGTGCTAAGAATCCTTGCCTTCATCCTTATGATTTTCATGTTTGCCGGAGCGCTTGCCGGTGGCTCCACTGCACCCCTTCCCAAGGAAGGCGTCCTGGATGTGGACATGTCCAAGTTCATGATTACGGAACAGACCCAGGAGAATCCCATGCCTTCGTTCTCGGCCGCTGGAATGCAGATGCCGGAGGCCCAGATTGGCCTTCTGGATGCCATCAATGGCCTTGAGGCCGCTGCCGCAGACCCTGGCGTGAAATACGTCCTGCTTCGCGCGGAAAGCGCTGGAATAGGAATGTCAGACGCAGAGGAATTCCGTCGCGCGCTGTCCGAATTCCGCCGCAGCGGAAAGCCGGTCATAGCCTGGCTTGAATCTCCCGCAAACGGCTCCTACTACCTCTCAACCGTAGCAGACAAGATTTATCTTTCATCATACCATGGCTTCAATTACCAGGTTATCGGCCTTTCCGGACGTATGACCTTTGTCAAGGACATCCTTGACAAGCTTGGCGTAAACGTCCAGCTCATCCGTCACGGAAAATACAAGAGCGCCGGTGAGATGTTCATCCGTAACAGCGCTTCCCCTGAAAACAGGGAGCAGCACCAGGTTATGATCAATTCGGCCTGGAAGGTTATGACCGCCGCCATCTCTGAGGCAAGGGATATCCCCGCAGAAAAGTTCAATGCCCTTGTGGATGACCTTGCCCTTGCCCAGCCGGAGGATTTCCTTGCAAATGGCCTTGTAGACGCCATCATGACCCGCGGTGAGCTTGTAGAGAAGCTCTGCACCCTTGCCGGCGTTCCCTCTGAGGATAAGCTTAAGCTCATTCCTTTTGCCGATTACGCCCTTGCCAAGGTAAAACCGGCTCTCAGGCCCAACGTGGCAATCATCTACGCCGACGGTGAAATTGTTGACGGAGATGAACTTACGGAAATCGCCGGAGACCGCTTTGTGAAGGAAATAAACAAGGCCGCTGCAGATGATGCCATCAAGGCCGTGGTTCTTCGCGTTAACTCTCCCGGCGGTAGCGTATCGGCCTCTGTAAAAATCAGGACAGCCCTTGACAGCCTCCAGGCCAAGAAGCCCCTTGTGGCATCATTCGGCAACTATGCTGCTTCCGGCGGCTACTGGATTTCCAACGGCTGTGAGAAAATTTTTGCCGATGCCAACACCATCACCGGTTCAATTGGCGTTTTCTCCATGATTCCGGAGTTCTCCAAGGTTACAAAGAATATTGGCGTTACCTTTGAGTCCGTCAATTCCAACAAGCACTCAGATATGTACAGCCTCATGCGTCCCTTTGACAAGGCAGAGCTTGATTACCAGCAGGCAAGCGTTGAGGACATTTATGAGACCTTTGTGAACCTTGTGGCAGATGGCCGCAAGATGGCTCCCTCGGCCGTTGATGCAATTGCCCAGGGCCGTGTTTGGATGGGATCTGACGCCATTGAGATTGGCCTTGTAGATGAGATAGGCACCCTTCAGGATGCCATTGCATACGCCGCATCCATTGCCGGAATTGCTGCAGACGACGCCCGCACCGTGGCTTTCCCTGCACCTCTTACTATTATGGAGGAAATTATGGAAAGCCTAGGCCAGGGTAGCAGTGAGCCCTCCATCCTTGCAGGCACTCCCTTCGAGGGCCTGAGCGGGGAGGTGAACTCCATCCTTGCTTCCAACCCCGGCAAGCCCATGGCACGCCTGCCTTACGCTTTTGACATCAAGTAAGAGTGAATCCGTTCCTGAGGCAGGTGGCCGCGCATTATTATGACGGCCATCAGATAGAGCACACCTGCTTTGTTTTCCCGAACCGCCGATCCCTGGTATTTTTCAGAAAATACCTTGGGGGCCTGGTTCGGGAAAGGCCTCTTCTGGCGCCCCGGATGTATACCATCAACGACTTCTTCTACAGGGTATACTCCGTAAATGCCACTGACAAGCTGCACCTGCTGCTGGAACTGTATGAATGCTATAAAGCCCTAAATCCTGAGGCTGAACCCATGGACGAATTCATGTTCTGGGGAGACGTTATACTCAGCGATTTTGACGACATAGACAAGTATATGGCCGATGCCAGGGGGCTTTTCCGCAACGTCTCGGATTTCAAGGAGATCCAGGATACCTACGAGTACCTTTCTGAAACCCAGGAACAGGCCATAGAGCATTTCCTGGGGCATTTCAGGGACGCGAGGCACCTGGAAAAAGGCGTGAAGGGGAAGTTCGTGAAGCTTTGGAACATCCTTTTCCCCCTGTATGAGAATTTCGGCAAGCGCCTGAAGGAAAAGGGGATGGCCTATGAAGGAATGGTATACCGCTCCGTGGCGTCAGGGTTAAAGGCCGGAGCCTCAGTGAAGGACCTGCTGGAGCCTGTTTTCCCTGACACGGAAAAGTACGTGTTTGTGGGCCTCAATGCCCTCAACGAGTGCGAGAAACTGCTCCTTAGGCGTATGCGAGACGCCCATTTGGCCGATTTTTGCTGGGACTATGTGAGCGGAATGATAAAGGACCCGGACAACAAGGCGTCCTTCTTCATGAAAAAGAACGTGGAGGAGTTCCCGCAGGCCTTTGAGACTGATACCACAGGGTTAACTGTTCCAAGGATTACCGTGGTGGACGTTCCTTCTTCAGTGGGGCAGGCAAAGCTGGCCCCCTGGATACTGGAGCAAACCTCCGGAGACAGCGTTGAAACAGCCTTTGTGCTTCCGGATGAAGCCCTTCTCCTGCCGCTTCTAAGTTCCATCCCGCCGTCATTTGACAACATTAACGTGACAATGGGTTACCCCATGACGGGAAGCGCGGTTTATACGCTTCTGGATACCCTTGGCACCATGCAGGTGCGGCTCAGGAAGCGCCAGGACGGCTGGTATTTCTATCACGCAGCCGTGAGGGAAGTTTTTTCTTCCGGCCTTTTCCGTGAACTCCTTTCAGAGGAGGAGGTTGCGAAGGTTGAGGCCGTTAAGGCCGCCGCCAAGTACTATATTCCCGTGGGGGACCTCCAGGGAGGCCCTGTGCTGGATATCATTTTCCGGCCGGTCATTGAGGACCTTGGGGTGGCATCGGCCCAGCAGAATCACCGCACGGAGGAGTATTTCCAGGAGGTTGTGGGCCTTGTTGGGCGCACCCTCACCGGCAAATCCCAGATGCTCCTGGAACTGGACTTTGCAAAGCGTTGCCATACGGAGCTCAATATCCTTAAGGGAACAGACCTTGAGGTGCTTCCCGCAACGCATCTCAGGATAATGCAGAGGCTGTTCCAG
>JAFZML010000129.1 GCA_017553255.1 Bacteroidales bacterium
TAGGAATTATTTGCTAACTTTGTGAACTTTAACCTTAACCTGAAAGAAATGTTTTACAGCCTTAAAAAGGGCATCATGTGCAGGGCATTGGACAAAAGGAACAAGGAAAAACCTTTTGTTTATGAGTACGCGGAGAATTATTCTCTGGAAAGCGAGCATGATCCCCTGCTGAATAACTCCTATTATTTTTCCGCGCATGACGGGCAGCTGTCATTCTTTGCGCGTCTTGGAAAAAGAGTCAATGAAGACGAGACCTGGTTTGCCATCTATACGGACGGCACCCTGTACTCTTTGAAACAGGATTTATTCCCCCATGGAGGGTCCCCCGTCCATATTGAAAAAATTGACGGGGAATGGTCCATTTCCTTTGAGGGTATTCTGAATGAGAGTGATCGCATAAGTTTCAAGGCCAGGTTCATAGCCACCCGGGAGCCCATTGATTTCACCAGCAACATGCCCCCCGAAAGAATGGCCACAGGCATTGCCAATGAGAAATGGAACAAGGACTTCTTTGACGCTCTGCAGAACGTCAGCGGCCAGTGTCATTATGAGCAGGAAGGCATTCTGGAGGGGCAGTTTACATTAAATGGCGTTTCAAAGGATTTCCAATTACCCTGCGTGCGGGACCATTCATTCGGCAAAAGGGACTGGAATTATATGAACAATCACCTGTGGCTCATGGCGGTATCCCCTGCCCTTCAGTTTAACTACTCACTGGTTTCCTATCCTGTCATAAGCGTTCTGGAAGTAGGTAATTACCGGGATCATGAGGGCATGCATTATATGATGCAGGCCGATATTGATTTTCAGTCAATCAATTCCGGGAAGGTTCCGGAGAGCCTGGCATTTAGTATAAGGCTGGATAATCAGCGGACTATACCTGTAGAGGCCCGGTTTATCACGGGTATCACCTACCCCTTCAAAAATGGCCAGTATCTCCTGCATGAAAATATTGCGGAGTTCAGCATTGACGGACAAGTGTGCCGCGGAATCTTGGAAATTGGGTTCAACAGAGATGAAACCAGGTATTTCAACCAGCGTAATCTGAGCAAAATCAAAAGATGACAATATATCAGTTAGGTGAGATCCCTCAGGCTGTTTATCAGGCCATCGGAGGGAAAGCAAGAGGGCTGGATCTACTGGCAAGACAGGGCTTCCCCGTTCCCAAAGGTTTTGTCTTGACAGAGTTGGATTCAATAGATGAAGAAGCTGTTTTTCAGGCATTTGACTCTCTGAATGTGGGGCAGGTTTCCGTGCGTTCATCGGCCTCAAATGAAGACCAGTCAAACATTTCCAATGCAGGCCAATATGAGACGTGCCTGTTTGTGAACCGCTCCAGCCTCATGGATAGCGTCAGGCGCTGCCTGGCATCTGCAGATTCCACCAGAGTCCAGGACTATGCCCGCCACTTTGATTTAGGCAAGGCCAGCATGAATATAGTTGTCCAGGAGATGGTGGACAGCGACAAAGCCGGCGTTCTCTTTACCGCCGGGCCGAATAATGGATCGGCCATACTGATAGAGGCGGTGAAAGGCCAGGGAGAGAATCTGGTTTCAGGGCAGGTGTCTGCACATCGCTATGAGATTTCCAGAAAGAATTATCGGCCCTGCGGTGATGATCTTCTCACTGAAACTGAGATTAAGCTCCTCTATGAAACGGGAAAGAAGATAAGGGAGTGTTTTGGAGAAGACAAGGACATAGAATGGGCCATCAAGGACGGAAGTTTATTCCTGCTCCAGATGAGGCCCATCACCACGGAAATAATTGACATAGAGGAATTTGACCGTGACGACGACATAAGCGGGCATCTTTTCACCAAAAGGAATGTTGGAGAAATGATGCCGGGGGCCGTAACTCCCCTTACCTTGTCGACATCGGCCAAAGCCATAGACTATGGCATGCGTTATATGCTTTGCCTTGCCGGGGTCTATGATTCTCCCTACGACGAAAAGCCCTTGAGGCTCATCTCCTCCATATCGGGGCATCTGTTCTTCGATATGAATCTGCTTTACAACATGCACGCAAAGGTGGGCATTGCACGCCCTCAGGACATGAATCTGTCCATTATGGGAGAATACCATGATTACCCGCCCATTACCATTCCCCTTTCCAACCCGGTTGTGCGTGCCGTCAATTCCGTCAAGTTCCTGAAATATGTGTTGTCCGGCCATAAGGCAATGGGGAAATTTGACAATCTGCTTACCAAAGTGCATTTCCCTGAGACAAACTCTTACCGGGAATTATACAAAAGCATAGATGCAAATCTGGCATATCTGGATGAGAGTCTCATTTACCACTATGCCTCTTCCTCCTATTCCGGCAGCGCCACCAGTACGCTCTATCACATGGTGGACAAGTTTTTCCCGGATAAAAAAGAGTATCAGTCTTTCCTGTCACATCTTCTTAGCAGTATTCCCGGCATAGAAAGTGCCGATATCCTGTCCCGCCTGCAGGAAATAGCCCTCTCCATCAAAGGGAAGGAGCCCGGCGCCAGGGATTTCAGTGCCGATAAACTGCTGGAATTCATTAAAAATGACCCTGAGATAAACGGAAAGTACCAGGATTTCCTCTCCCATCACGGACATAGGTGCATAAAGGAAGCGGAGCTCAGAAACAAGCCCTGGAGAGAGGATGAGATTCCGCTCATGAATTATCTTCTCAGCATAGTGAAATCTCCCATGAATCTATCTCACGGAGAGGAGAAGATAAACTACAGGAAGGAGTTCTCATTTATCCGGAATCCGCTTCTTAAAGCGGCAGCCATCTCCTACGCCAAAAAGGCCAGGCAGGCCGTTGTGGACCGTGAATACACAAAGTCACGCCTCATTGAGATAATAGACCTTTTCAAGACGCAATATGCCCGCCTGGCGGCTCTTCTTCTGGCCGATAATCTTCTCTCCGATCCAGACCTTATCTATTTCCTGACTCATGAGGAAATTGGAAAACTCATAGACGGAGATTCCAAGCTTCAGTCACAAGCCTTGAGAAGGCGGAAAGCCCACGCCATCCAGGAGGAACTGTCGTTTGACGACATCTATATCGGCAAACCCGTTGCAAATGTCTTTGACGCAGAAGATTATGACGGCCATATCACCGGCGTTCCCGTTTCCAACGGTGAATGCGAAGGGATTGTGAGGATAGTAAATTCGGCCGATGACGCAAATCAGCTGCAGAAAGGAGAGATTATGGTGGCAAGGTTCACTGATATAGGCTGGACCCCCTACTACTCCATTGTCAACGGCCTGGTGACTGAAATTGGCTCCTCCCTGTCCCACGGTGCCGTTGTTGCCAGGGAGTACGGCCTCCCCACCATTGTAAACGTAAAGGGCGCCACCAAACTTCTGAAAAACGGAGACCACATTGTGATGAATGCCAGTAAAGGCACCATACGGATTATAGTTGCCCCCCACTGCTAAACACTCCGAATCTCGAACCTGTGGTTCATCGAAGGGTTGGTTCAACTTCAAATACTCATCGAGAAGCTGAATCAATAAAACACCTTTTCTTGATCAAGTGGCCTTCCTGGGCATACACCGCAAGTCTCATAACCTTTGTTTAATGCGCACTGGCGAATCGGGCACAGGCGGTCACAGAATACCGTTTTCCGTCCATTCATTCGACACCCGTCGCAGTTTATATGCTCCGGCAGAATGGGAGCATTGTTCAATTCTGACCATAGTTTTGCGGTCTTTTCCCGCAATGCCTGGTCATCATTTTTCGTGGCAATAAAGGCGTCACACTTCTCGCAGTCAAGCCCGCAGATGGCAATCAGTTGTTTCATTATTACACTTCTAAATCCAGGTGTTGGGCAGCAACGTGGTTGTTGGTAAGATACCTCACAAGGAATGTCGTTTCTCCACCGATGTCATGTACGCTATAGAAAACGTACCAAATGGTTTGTTTGTTGTGCTTAAAGGCCGAATAGAACAGGTCCGTTCCATAGCGTTCGAAATATGCAGGAGCCCCCTTCCGTACCTTGATAGGAAGATTTGTCTGAATATCGCGAAACAATTGTTCTGAATACGCAATGGCCGCATCTTTGAAACCAAGGTAACCTTCATCGTAGAGTACCTGGGCAAGTTCAAGGAATTGATTGACGACTTCTGGTAGAAATAGGACCTTCATATACTACGCACTTCTCTCCGCCTCTTTCTTCTCAAACATCTGCGTAAGCCCCTCACGGACGCGTTCAATCACATCATCTACAGTGATGGCACGGGCCAAATCGGCATCCGAGGCATTATTCTGTGCAACGAGCACAAAAGACTCATCACGACCACGCTGGATGACAACGCGTTCCGTCCTGGCAAGGTCCAGGTATTTCTTCATATTGTTGCGGAGTTCCGCTGAACTAATGACGACCATAATACAAGTACATTATAATGTACAAATGTAGATAGAATAATCGAAAAATACAAAAAAAGAGGAATCATCCGTTAGATAATTCCTCTGTAGTAGACCAAACACTCAGAATCTCGAACCTCTCGTTCATCGAGGGGCTGCTTCAAATCCAATCCTTCATAGATGGGTCTGACCGATAAATGGGAATTTACCGAAGATACGTATCTACTACGATACTATTTCTCCTCTTTCCCGAACAGAGTGTGCAGGGCATTCCCGACAAACTCTGAATACTTCATTCCGCTCCGGCTAACAATATATCTCTGGACAGCGATCA
>JAFZML010000130.1 GCA_017553255.1 Bacteroidales bacterium
AAAGGCCATGGCGCCGGGCGGCAGGGTCACCGGCATAGACATATCGGCCTCCATGATGGAGCCCCTCATGCGAAAAGCCTCCCACGAAGGCGTCCATGACCGCATAAAGCTCCTTAAGGCCGATGCCCTCCAGATGCCTTTCCCGGCCGATACCTTCCATCGGGTAACCTGCGCATTCGGCATACGTAACTTTGAGGACAAAGACAAGGGCCTGGAGGAATTCCTCCGCGTCCTGAAGCCGGGCGGAAAAGCCGTCATCCTTGAATTGGGCGTCCCGGAAAAACCCTTCATCAGGACCGTCTACAACGTGTATTTCAAGCATATCCTTCCCCTTGTGGGCGGCATGATTTCAGGCAACAGGGAGGCCTACCGCTACCTTCCGGCGTCCGTGTATGCTTTTCCCTCCCCAAAGACCTTCTGCATCAAGATGGAGAGGGCCGGTTTCCGAAACGTAAGGCATCGCAGTATCACTTTTGGACTTTGTTCCCTTTTCATAGGTGAGAAATAATTGTTATATTTGCAAGATATGACTAAAACCGCTATAACCGTAGTTCCCGTAAACGGGAAAAAGATGCTCAAGGATTTCATTGATTTTCCTTTGAAGCTGTACAAGGGCTCGGACAAATGGGTCCCTGCTTTTGAAGACGACGAATACAAGTCACTGGGCCATGAGAACCCCTCCCTGGAGTTCTGTGACCGTGAACTTTACCTGGCATACAAGGATGGCAAAATTGCCGGCCGTGTAGCCGCCATCATCAATCACCACGCCAACAAAAAGTGGAATGAAAACTCTGTCCGCTTTGGCTGGATAGACTTCATTGAGGACTTTGATGTTTGCAAGGCCCTCATAGACGCCGTGGTGGAATGGGGTAAGGAAAGGGGTGCAACCCGCATCAAGGGCCCCCTGGGCTTCACGGACATGGACCGCGAAGGCCTCCTTGTAGAAGGCTTTGAAAATGAAAGCCCCTTCACCGTCATCTACAACTATCCCTATTATCCTGAATATCTGGAGCGCCTTGGATTCACCAAGGACGTGGACTGGACCCAGAGGGTGATGGACATCCCCACGGAGCTTCCGCCCATGTTCCAGTTTGCCGATAAAATCTCTGAGCGCTACGGCATCCGCATCTACACTGCCAGCACGCTCAAAAAGATGGCAAAGCGTGGCCGTGAGATGTTCCACGTGCTCAATGAGGCCTTCGCCGGCTTGTATGAGTACACCCAGCTCACCCAGAAGCAGATAGACGGCTACGTAAACCAGTACGTACCGGTCCTCAACAAGGACCTTGTGGCCTTTGTTGTGAATGAGAAGGATGAGCTTGTGGGCTTTACCGTGACAATGCCGCATATATCGGCCGCCGTACGTAAGGCCAAGGGCCGTATCCTTCCCTTCGGATGGATCCATCTCCTTCCCGCCCTTTCCCCCAAGCGTAATGACACCACTGAGGCCCTCCTCATAGGCATTCTCCCTGAATATCAGGCCAAGGGCGCCGCTCTCCTCATGTTCAAGTACCTTATGGAGAATTACATACGCCTTGGTATCAAGCATATGCTCATGAACCCCCAGCTGGAGGAAAACCACAAGGTTCAGTCTCTCTGGGACAACTTTGACACCCGCCTTTACCAGAGAAGGCGCTCATATGTAAAAGAAATTGAAGATACAAAACCTTTAACCGAAAATAAAATGACAAACACAGAGTACTTCCACAACATGCTCCCCAAGGAGGAGTTTGAAGCATTGCCTTATCTCCCCACAATGGGACAGTTTGTGGACTGGTTCACAAAGCAGTACGCCGATAAACCGGCCCTGAGCAACCAGACCGACACCATCACTTATGCGGAATTAGGCAAGCGTGTGGCACGCCGTCGCGCTTTCATTAACGGCCTTGGCCTTCCCAAGGGCGCACACATCGCCATCTGGGACCGCAACAGCCAGGATGCAGTAGAACTGTACCTTGCCGTTACATCGGCCGGATATGTGGCAATGAACTTCCCCGCACAGCTTCCCGCTCCCGCAGCGGCCGGTTGCTGCATGAAGTTTGATATCGCCGCAATCTTTGTCCGTGAAGAGTTCATGCCCCTTGCAGAAGCCATCCAGGGCACCAAGGTGCTCCCCGCCGCTTCAATTGCCGATACTGAGGCTCCCGCCGTCCTGGACGTAGATCCTGACAGCCCCGCCGCACTTTTCTTCACCGGTGGTACCACAGGCGCTCCCAAGGGTGCAGTCCTCAGCCACAGGGCCCTCATGAGGGGTAACTACAATGCCATCTTCAAGCCCGGCAAGGTCATTGGCGTTCACCGCTATATCGCCCTGCTGCCGTTAAGCCACGTTTTCGGCGCCATCGCCGGCATGGCAGGCTGCTTCTACACCGGCAACCTCCTGTTCACCGCAGAGGATATGAAGGCCACCATCGGCAAACTGCCCGTGATCAAGCCCACCCTCCTTGTGATTGTTCCCGGTATCTGCGACATCCTGAGCGGTCTTGTGAAGATGTACGGCCCTCAGTTCCTTGGCGGAGAGCTCCGCATGATTATCTCCGGCGCTGCAAACGTTCCTCCGCGTCTTGTGGATATCTTCACCAAGCTTGGCGTTGAATTCTGCTTCGGCTACGGCCTTACTGAAACCGCCAACCTCACCAGCGCCAATGCCGATGCCGTGCGCAAGCCCACTTCCATCGGCCGAATCTATCCCGGTCAGGAGACCAAGCTCGTAGACGGTGAGCTCCTTGTTAAAGGTGACAACGTATTCTCAGGCTATTACAAGGACCCTGTCCGCACCGCCGAGGCCTTCACAGAGGACGGTTGGTTCCGTACCGGAGACCTCTGCCGCTTTGACGACGAAGGCTTCCTCTACATCACCGGCCGAATCAAGAACCTCATCATCCTCCCCAACGGTGAGAATGTGAGCCCTGAAAGCCTTGAGGAGCCCTTCTATGCCGATCCTTGCGTCCGCGACGCCATGGTGAAGGAGGATGACCTCAACGGCGCCCAGGTCATTGCAGTTGAGATTCTTCCGTTCATGCCCGCATTTGACGGCAAAACTCCTGAAGAAATCCACGCCTACATGGAGGCCCTTGTAGCCAAGATCAACGCAACGCTTCCCTCCACACACCAGATCCGCAAGATGACCGTGCGCACGGAG
>JAFZML010000131.1 GCA_017553255.1 Bacteroidales bacterium
ATTTTTAGCAAATATAACCAATTTTTCACTATCTTGCAGCCAGAAACCTTGCCTCCAATGAAAAAACCTATCGTGCGTTTCGACATGGCCCGGGACCCCATCCGTACCAGATGGTACCTGAAGCCTATTACCAAGCTGCTGAGCTGGCCGGACATGATTCTCCATAAGCCCGTGATCCGGCATCACAATACAGATGGCCTCAAGCCGCCGTACATCCTCCTTTGCAACCACAACGCCTTCATGGACTTCAAGGTTGCCACCCAGATAATCTATCCCAACAGGGCAAATTATGTGGTGGCAATTGACGGGTTTATCGGCCGGGAATGGCTCCTCAGGAACGTTGGTTGCATCTGCAAGCGCAAGTTTACCAATGACACCGTGCTGGTGCGTCAGCTTCGTAAGGTCCTGGACAACAAGGACATAGCCGTGGTGTATCCGGAGGCGCGCTATTCCCTCTGCGGCACAACGGCGGTCCTCCCGGCGTCTCTTGGCAAATTGTGCAAGATGATGAAGGTCCCGGTGGCTACGCTAATCTGCCACGGCCACCACGTGAATTCCCCGTTCTGGAACCTCCATGAAAGGGGCGTAAAACCTACAGAGGCGGATTTCAGCCTGCTTTTCACGGCCGAGGAATTGGAATCGGCCACCGTTGATGAAATCAATGACCGCATAGTGGAGGCTTTCCAGTACGACGACTTTGCCTGGCAGAAGGAACGCGGCATCCGCACGCCCTATCCCAAGCGTGCCGAGGGCCTGCAAAAGGTTCTGTATCAATGCCCTCACTGCGGGACTGAATACAAGATGAGAGCCAGCGGCACCATCCTCAGGTGTGAGCACTGCGGCAAGGAGTGGGAGATGACGGAGCTTGGAGAGCTTCGCGCCCTGGAGGGTGAGACCGAGTTCTCCCACATCCCGGACTGGTATGAATGGGAGCGTGCCAACGTACGTAAGGAAGTCCGTGAAGGCCGATATTCCACCGGAGAGCTCCCCGTACACGTCTATTCACTGCCCAACGCGCTGAAATTCATCAAGTTGGGTGACGGCAAGATGATCCACGACGGCAACGGCTTCCGGGTATGGGGCACGGATGTGGACGGAGACCCGTTTGAGATGGTTCTTCCGGTGCCGTCACTGTACTCCTGCCACATTGAATATGAGTATCTTGGCAAGTGGGGAGACTGCGTGGACCTCAATACCCTCCAGGACACCTGGTACACTTATCCATACGACTGCGAGTTTGCGGTCACAAAGATGGCGCTTGCTACGGAGGAGCTGTATTACTGGCACCGTGAGCAGGCCGGGAAGCCCTGCCGCCCCGGGTTGGCGTAACTGCTGCCATAGGGCCTGGTTCCCGGAAAGTTCTCCCCTTGTGGTGGAGCTTAACTGATTGATACATAGTTGTTTACGCGGGTTTCTGGTAGAAAAAGTTCTACCAGAAACCTTTGTAATTGATTGATAATGAGGGAATTGAGCTCCACCAAAGGGGGAGAAAAATATTGTGGGAAGGGTGTTCTAAGTGAGGGAAATTTTTGTTATCTTTGTAGGGTATGGAAGGGAAGGATTATATGGACCTTTTGGAGCTGCAAACCCGTATCAAAGAGGGTGTTGCAGAGGCTTTTCCGGGCCGGTACTGGGTAAAGGCGGAAATTGCCTCCTGGAGCCCCAGGGCAAACGGTCACTGCTACCTCAGTCTCACCCAGTCCAGGGGCGGCAAACCAGTGGCGGAATCCCGCGCCATGATATGGAAGTGGCATTATCTCCCGCTCACAAAATACTTTGAACAGGCTACGGGCCAGAAGCTCCAGGCCGGTATCACCGTGCTGGTGAAGGTGCAGGTTGCCTTCAGTGAACTGTACGGAATGGCCCTTTACATAGAGGACATAGACGCCGCCTTCACCCTTGGGGCACAGGCGCTTGAGCGCAAAAAAGCCATAGAGCGCCTCACCCTGGACGGCTACATGGACATGCAAAAGGAGCTTGCCATCCCGGATATTCCGCAAAAGCTTGCCGTAATCACCTCCAAATCGGCCGCTGGATATCAGGATTTCCGCAATCATCTCCTCAATAATCCGGAGGGATACGCCTTCGGCCTGGACCTCTATGAGGCCCTGATGCAGGGGGAACAGGCTCCGGATTCCATAATGGATGCCCTGGAAAGGGCAGGGGAGAAGCCCTATGACGCCATCCTTATCCTGAGGGGCGGCGGCAGTGAAACGGATCTCCAGTGCTTTGACGACTTTGACCTTGCGGTTGCCATTGCAAGCTGCCCGGTGCCGGTTGTGACGGCTATCGGCCATGATAAAGAC
>JAFZML010000132.1 GCA_017553255.1 Bacteroidales bacterium
AGTTCATCAATGGGGATGTTATAGCTGGGTTTGAGCCTCCATTTGTAGGGAGCCTCTATTACAAACCACTCATTGAACGGATGATGGGTGTAACTGGTGAGGCTCACATAGTCATCAAGATTGAGTCCAAGGCTTTCGGCAAAAGACTTTGGCGTATAGGTTTTGCCCTCATAGACAAATGATTCCGGACATGCTCCTACATATTTGTCTATTACGGCCTGAACGCTTTCTTTCCAGCCGGGCTTGGGGGCTTTGTTCCTCAGGGGAGCCTGCTCCTCAGTGGTGAAACGGTTAAGCTCCGGTTTTCCTTCGCTCCAGACAATACTGCTAACCTCTCTCTCAAGTTCTGGGAAGAAGACCCTGAAGTTGGCCAGGGAGTCTCCTGTGAGGGATCCTGGAGCGGGCATTGCCTCTTCCGGGCAAATACCATAGCGGCGGATGACATCAACAACGTCATCGCAGGAACCGCCTTCAGAAATCTGGCTGAAGCCGTGCATACGGACATAATGGGTGGCGTTGTCCATATAGTCCTTGTTCACCACAAACATCTCACAGAGGTCATAGGTCTTTCCGGTCTTTCTGAGAATCTCGCTTTCCAGATATCCCAGTGTCCCGAAATTCCAGCAGGTGCCGCTGCGGTTTTGATTCTTGACGCTGGTGATGGGAAGTTCCTTAACGGTGGTAAATGTCTTGGGGCTCTGTGCCGATGCAATAACAGCAATCAGAAGCATAGAGACAATGGCCGGCAATTTTTTCATATCTGTGAGTTTGAATGGTTTCTTTTGCGAAGATACGTAGAAAAATCGTAAATCGGCCTTTCCCGCCTCAGGATTTGCAAGTTGGAGGAAAAACAGTAACTTTGCATAGTATGAATTTGTTTACAGTATGTTGACTCCCAGTAACATAATAGAACAGCTCAAGGGCCGTGACGTAGTTCTTTTTGTGGCCGATAAAGATGAGCTTTCTCCCTCCGAAGTACCTTTCCCCGTGGTATTCACCGGGATGGGGAAGATGAGAATGTTCAGCGGCCTTGTTAAATGGTATCAGACCTTGCCTGAAGGGCGGAAACCCATTGTCCTGAACATAGGCAGTGCTGGATCGGCCAAATATCCCATTGGCACCATTGTCCCTTGCACCCGCATTGTCAACGGCGGGTGTGAACTGGTGGACGACACTATTGATCTTCCCGGCAATGGCGCAAGCATCTTCTCCGGAGACTATTTCATGAGCACCCAAACCTTTAGCCCTGAGCAGGTTAAGGAGCTCTCTCAGAAGTATGACCTCTTTGACATGGAGGCCTACGCCGCAGCACAGTTCTGCAAGATTTTCGGCCTTGATCTCTATTGTCTCAAGGCTGTTTCAGACAATCTGGACGGCAACCTTAAAGACTGGCGTTCAATTTTGGCCGATATACGCGTCCAGTTCACGGAGTTACTGAGTAGCAGCAAGTCAAAATAACTTACAGATGCAAAACACAGACTATCCACAAATAGACCTTTCTCAGTGGCAGCAGGTGGGGGAGGGCGGCAACGGGAAAACGTATGTGAATCCGGCGGCCCCGGGGCAAATCCTCAAGGTTAACAACGCCCGTTTAAGCTCATTGGAGGCAGTCCAGCATGAGTACGACGTCTCCAAAGCCGTTGAAGGCCTGGGGATTTCCGTTCCAAGAGTATATCAAATTGTGCGCGCAGGTGATGCCTATGCCACCATCTCTGAGCTTATTAAGGACAAGAAATCCCTCTCCAGAATCTGTCACGATGATCCGGAGCGCACTGAGGAGATGGCCCGGCTTTTATGCAGGAAAGGCAAGGAGCTTTTTTCTACGCCTTGCAACACTGAAATTTTCCCAAGCCGCAAAGAACAGGTGCTCTGGGCAATAGACCACGCCGGTTTTGTATGTAAGAAAAACCGCAGGATTATCCGTGCCTTTGCGGAATCCATCCCGGTGAAAACTACCTGCGTGCACGGAGACTTCCAAACGGGAAACATCATCCAGTCAGGGGACTCCTTCTACTGGATAGACCTTGACCGTTTTGCGTATGGGGACCCCATGTTTGATATCGGCCACCTTTTTCAGATATGTAAAGTCTATGCGCCATTGAAGCAGGTACAGGAAATCTTCCACATGACACTGGAACAGTTTGGCCGTTTCTGGGATGCATTCGCAAAAGAATACACCGGCAGGGAAGACCATCAGGAGTTTGACTGTCTTGCCGGAAAGTTCGCCTGCCTTGACGTAATTGTGAGAATCTACTTTGTAAAGCCCACTTTCGTGGAGCGCATTTTCTTCAGTCTGTACGTAAGAAAACTCGTAAAACAGTATTATGCAGAAAAGTAAACTATTGTTAATGATGGCGTTCCTTTTCCCCTCCAGCGTTTTTGCGCAGCAGTTCCTTCCCGTAAAAGGAATTGTGAATGCGCGTGATCTGGGCGGTTATGAGGTTCAGGACGGCCGAAAGGTCAAAAGCGGAATGCTCCTCCGGGCGGCTCATCTTGCAGAAGCCAAGGACGCAGACATTGCCTATTTGGAGGGCCTTAAAGTGGCTACCGTCATTGATTTCCGAAAGGAGGAAGAAAAGCAGGGAAAAGTGGACCGTGATATCCCCGGAGCGCGCTATGTGAGCCTTATTGTGGATGCCAGCGGAAATGCCATGGCCAATGCCACGGAAGAGGAAAAGAAGAAGATGACGGGGCGTAAGAAGTTCGATGTCAAGAAGATAATTGTCTTTGCCGCGTTCAATGACAAAGCAAAGGCTGTAGCCATGAACATGTATCCCACGCTCCTTTTCACACCCGAATGCCAGCAGCAGTTTGCACGCCTCTTCCGCCTTGTTCTGGAGACTGAAAGCGGCGCCGTCCTCTATCACTGCACTCAGGGGAAGGACCGCACCGGCATAGCATCGGCCCTTCTTCTGGCGGCATTAGGCGCCAGCAGGGAGACTATTGTTGAAGATTTTGACGCCACCAACAAGGTCTACGAAAACGACGTGAAGAAGTACTCCCGCCGCGTCAAGTTATGGGGCGGAAAAGAAGAAGAGATAGCCGTAGTGAAAGCCTTCCTGGGCTGCAACACGGAGAATTTTGTCAAGTCACTTGACACCATTGACGCACAATACGGATCACTGCTGGATTACCTGAAGGGGCCTATCGGCCTGAACGACGAAGATATCCGGATCCTGCGTGAGCGTTATCTTGAATAATATGAACAATATGCTTGAGTACGAACTCATTGACCTGAACGAATATGTTCAGACCGGGGAAGGCGGTACCGCCATTTCCTATACCCACAAAACCAGGAATGCCCTTGCCAAACTCTACAAGCCCGGCTTTGAGGCCGAAAGAGCCAAAGCGGAATTCCTTACCGCCAGAACTGTCTTTGAGCTTGGTGTCCCTACGCCGGAACCTTACAGGCTTGTCACGGACGGAGAGCGTTACGGGGCGGAATATGAACTGATACCCGGGAAGCGCTCCTTCACCCGCATCATTTCAGAGGAACCTGAGCGCCTTCAGGATATTTCCCTTACTTTTGCATCCTGGGCCAAGAAGCTACATTCCACTCCGGCCGACACAAGCCGCCTCAGGTCCTACAAGCAGGTTCTCATGCAGTTTTACAAAGAGAAGAATCTGGTCCCGGAAGAATACAAGCAGCGCGCCCTGGCCTTCCTGGAGAAGATTCCGGAGCCTGAAACGCTCCTTCACGGAGACCTGCAAATTGGCAATATCATCACAGACGGAGACCGCACCCTCTGGATTGACGTTGGAGAATTCAGCTACGGCTGCCCGGAATGGGACCTTGCCATGGTATGGATAATGTGTCACAGAATGAACGCCGAAAGAGCCGAGAACCTATTCCACGTCACCCCTGAAACCATGAAGGCGCACTGGGATGTCTTCTACCCGGCCTACATGGGCACCACGGATCCCCAGGTACTTGGAGCATACGTTAAGCGTATGATGCCTTTTTATGCAACCAAAGTCCCTTATGTCTTTGACATGGCGTACCACACCTCCCTTCCGGAGGCCAGTTTGCAGTATATCATCCAGATGTTCGGTGCATAAGTACTTGGCTGAATAATGAAAACACATTCCATTAATATCCCAGGTGAGGAGGTCACATTGTCTGTCATTTATACAGCCCCTGAAACGGAGCCCAAGGGCATAGTACAAATGGCACACGGCATGTGTGAGCACAAGGAAAGGTACATCCCACTGATGGAATTCCTGTGTAAAAACGGTTACGCCGTGGTTTGTCATGACCACCGCGGCCACGGGGCTTCCGTCAAGTCCAAAGAGGACCTGGGATATATTGGGAAGGATGGCTGGAAAGCCTGGCTGGATGACATGAAAGTTGTCATGACGTGGGCCAAGGATATGTGGCCTGGCCTTCCTTATACCGTCTTTGGACATAGTATGGGTTCCATGATTGCCCGCTCCTTCGCTATCAGGAATCAGGAAGACATAGACAGCCTGATTGTTTGCGGCTGCCCTTCGGACAATCCCGCCAAGGGTGGCGGCATTCTTCTGGCCAAGGTCCTCGGCAGTATCAAGGGCTGGCATTATCGGCCCATTATTCTCCAGAAAATGTCCTTTGGAGCTTACAACAAGCCCTTCAAGGGTGAAAGCTGGCCCGCTGCGTGGGTTTGCTCAGATCCGGATACTTTGAAAGCGTATCACGAAGACCCTCTGTGTCAATACGTCTTCACTGCCGACGGATTTCTGAA
>JAFZML010000133.1 GCA_017553255.1 Bacteroidales bacterium
AAAGGCATCTGGAGGGCATCGGCCTTAAGGAGCTTTATGCGGTCATGGACGCCTTCGTGGGAGGCTTTTCGCATGAGGGGCTCCATCATGGAGGCCGATATGTCTATGCCGGTGACCCTGCCGCCCGGCGCCATGGCCTTTGCAATTGCAATAGTGCTGTCTCCCGTCCCGCAGGCTACGTCCAGGATTTGCTGCTGCGTCCCGTCCACAATCTCCCTGATGGCCTTCTTCCGCCAGATATTGTCAATACCCAGGGACAGGAGGTGGTTCAGCTGGTCATACGAGGGCGCGATGCTGTCAAACATCTCCTCAATTTTCTCTTTTTTCGGCATTATGGAACGGGGTCATATCCGGAGCCTCCCCAGGGGTGGCAACGGAGGATTCTTCTAACTGAAAGGTACAGCCCCTTGAACGGGCCGTGCTTCCGGAACGCTTCCAGGGCGTATTGTGAGCAGGTGGGAGTGAATCGGCATGAAGGCGGCGTAAAAGGGCTGATGCACAGCTGGTAGAACTTGATAAGTACCACCGCCGGGAAAATCAGCACTTGCTTTATTCTGCCGCGTAAATCACTCATATTCAATTAATTACACACTCTCGGGTGCACTTGCAGGTGCACCCGAAA
This sequence comes from Bacteroidales bacterium, assembly GCA_017553255.1. Lineage (GTDB taxonomy): Bacteria > Bacteroidota > Bacteroidia > Bacteroidales > UBA932 > Cryptobacteroides. Next base: position 623 of record JAFZML010000133.1, read on the forward strand.
AGTCATAAGTCGCTAATTATCAGGCACTTGTGCGCCAACGGAGGCCGATACTGCCGTGAGGATGGCGGTCATATCGGCAAAAATCACGTCATACGGAAGGACCTCCGGGGCGGCGTAGATGAAAAGGATGTCCACCGGGGCCGATAACAACCCCTTCTGCCGCCTGTACGCCTCACGGATACGCCTTTTCAGGAGATTCCGCTTCACCGCCCGCTTGAAAAGCCGCTTTGGCACCGACACCACTATGCGTGAGGCATCTGCGCGCGATGGGCTGGCGATGCCAGAGGAAAATTGGTTTTTCGGGCACTGTTCCAAAAAATAATTTTCTTCTGACGCCGGGAGTGCAGATGCCCGATCGGGGTCGGGCATGACGGAAGAAGGGCCCGGCATGACGGAGTCCTGGCGGGGCAGGACTTTGCAGCGGAGGGAGCCGTGGGAGAAGCCCTTGCCGTGGCCGAAGAGAGCGGATACGCTGGCGGTACCGCTCAACCTTTCAGCTTTGGGAAGGGTCTGGGACATTACAGGCTTTCCAGATAAAGCTCAATGGCGCGTGCAACTGAAGGGGCTTCCGGGGTGGGAGCCTTCACGTCTATCCTGAGTCCGGCTTCCTCCATTGCGCGAACAATTGATTTGCCGAAAGACACCATCTTGATATTTCCCTGCTTGAAGTCAGGGAAGTTTTCCTGGAGGGACTTTACATCGGCCACATTATAGAAGACAATCATGTCATAGGAGGCGATGTCCACGCCGGACAGATCCTGACTTACAGACTTCACAAAAACACCCTTGGTGTAATCCAGACCCTTCTTTTCAAGGAGAGTGGTGAGGGCGTCCTGGGAAGAGTTGTCACTTGTGGTAACAAGGAATTTCTCTCCCTTATGCTTGGGGCCGATAAGGTCCACCACGCTTTCCGGGGTGCCGTTGCCGTAGAAAATCTTGCGCTTGCGATATACAATGTGCTTCTGCAGGTACATGGCCACAGCCTCTGTGGTGCAGAAGTACTTCATTGTCTCAGGGATTTTATTGCGGAGTTCCTCTGCCAGGGCGAAGAATGCGTCTATTGCGTGCCTGGAAGAAAAGATGATTGCCGTATAATCCAGAATGTTGATGCGCTGGGCGCGGAATTCACGTGAAGTGAGGGGCTCTATTTGGAAAAAGGGGCAAAATGTAAACTCTACTCCGTATTTTTGTGAAACGGCCTGATACTGCGTGAGAACGCGCGGGGCGTTCTGGGAAACCAAAATCTTTCTGATGCTCATCTCTGTCTTTCTTCTCGCTACAAAACTACCGCTGAAACGACAAGCGCGGCGGTAGGAATAATTTCAAGCGCGCAAAGGTACAAAAAAGTTCTCAAACCATTGCAAGATAATGACAATAATTGCACTCTGCGGATAAGAAAGATGAAATAGACTGTGGCCAGAAGAGCATAAAGTACTGTCCTGATAATCATGTCGTTGGCGTCTAAAAGAGTCATCAGGCCGATCCCCGGAAGCGCCAGCAGCATGAACAGGATGAAGAATGTATAGATGGCTCTGTGCGCAAGCCGGAAATATTCAAAACGGCGCCGCGGCTTCAAAACAAGATAAATGATGAGCCTGACAAGAAGGTATGCCGCAAGGACACCTGCGCACGTAAGGAGATACCATCCCTCACCGTAAGCGGCTATCTGCTGCATGAAAGAGGGGTTGTACAGCTGGTAGCGGGACATTATGAGCACCGCCGGGACAAGGAGGAGGTAGGAGAAAAGGTTCCTCTCACGGGTAACCCTCACGCTGAACTCCAGGGCTTCAGAGCCCCGGGCGCGGAAAACGGCATCGGCAAGATACGGGGCAAGATGGAAAAAAGTGGGCAGAAGCGCCAGCGCCACTGCCACATAAACCACCATTATGATGTTGACTATCATCTAGTTGCCCCTTTTTGCGTTGTAACCAAGGCCCTTCAGGATTTCCACAACTTTGTCCCTGAAGTCTCCCTGGATGGTGATTTCCCCGTCCTTGGCGCTGCCGCCAACGCCAAGCCGGGTTTTTAGGATGCGGCCAAGCTCCTTGAGGTCATCGGCCTTCCCTGTAAAGCCCGTGATAAGCGTGACCTGTTTGCCGCCGCGGTTGCGCCGGTCTATCCCAACTATAAGACGCTGCTTCCCCGGGGGAAGGGTTTCCTCCTCCGGGGATGCGGCTGTCTCATATTTGAAATCCGGGTTTGTGGAATAAACCACGCCCAGACGGTCTTTCCAGTCTCCTGCCATTACCTTCCGCGGCCCGCTGCGTCAATTAGATTGCGGAGATGGGCGTTGAGGGCTTCGTTGCCGATAAGGTCCTCAATGCTGATGTGCATACGGTAACGCCAGTAGTGACGGGGAATGGCGGGGATATTGATGCGTTCATCCGTGGGATTGCCCTGATAGCGAACCTCTCCGTCCGTGGCCAGCCAGTCCTGCAGGGGCAGGATGGCAAGCATTGCGGGAGATTTCATATGCTGGGCCACTACAAGGTCTGCCACCCAGGGCTCGCAGAAGTAAGGGGCGTCTCCCTCACAGCCCAGCATCTGGTTGTAGAACTTCTGGGTGGCCTCACGGTCCTCTTCCCACCATGCCCTGAGCGGGGATGTGTCATGGGTGCCGGTGGCGCAAACGCACCAGTAAGGATACCAGGCGGGATTTGCAAATGCGTCCTTGGGATCCTTGGGCATACGCTGGATTTCCAGGCTCAGGATGTTGAGTTCATCCATCACGGAAGGTACGCAGGCGGGAATCATGCCAAGGTCTTCTCCGCAGGCAAGCATGCCGGTGCTGCGGAGCAGGGCCGGAAGCTTACGCATTGCGCTGTCACGCCAGAAGTCATTGTGCCTGTGGTAGAAGAAGTCATTGTACATCTCATTGAACCTGTGCTTCTGCCACTCCGGCAGCCATGCGTATGCCTGGGTATATTGGGCCGAAATACGGGGATGCCAGAAGTCCTTCTGACGGGGATCCTCAACAAACAGGCGGTCTGTGCCTTCACCTGCGGCGGGGTCAAAGCCCTGGGAGCGGAGGTCATCTCCGGAATAAGGCAGGGCCGGTGAGAAGTGGCCCATGAGGCCGCTGGTATACTGTGAAGGGATTTCCCAGATGCGGAAGAAGCCCAGGATATGGTCTATGCGGAAGGCGTCAAAGTACTGAGCCATCTTGCCCATGCGGGCCTTCCACCATGCGTAACCGTCCTTTGCCATTTCTTCCCAGTTGTAGGTGGGGAAGCCCCAGTTCTGGCCGTCTGCGCTGAAAGCATCCGGCGGTGCACCGGCCTGGCTGTCAAGATGGAAGAGGTGGGGGTGCTGCCAGGCATCGGCACTTACGCGTGATACGCCAATGGGGAGGTCTCCCTTGATGGCAACCCCGTGAAGGTGGGCGTATTTCACCGCATCCCTTAGCTGGCGGTCCAGAAGGAACTGGAGGTAGCAGTAGAAGCCAACCTCTCCCGGATGTTCCTCCTTGAAGGCTTCGGCCTTTTTGGCGCTGTATGCGGAATATTTTCCCCACTCAGAGAAGTCCGGCGTGCCGTGTATGTCCCGGAGGACGCTGAAAACGGCGTAAGGGATGAGCCAGTCCTTGTTTTCCTCCATGAAGGCGGCGTACTCAGGGCCGGCGGTATCTTTCTGGACGGCATAGTGCTTCCGGAGCATCTCAAGCTTTGCCTGGTTCACGGCCTCATAGTCTATCTGGGGAAGCTTCTCAAGTTCTTCCTGCTTTGCCTTGTAGGCGGCTGTTTTGCGGATGCCCGCCTCCGGAAGATGGATGAACTGCGGATGCAGTGCGAATGAGCTCACGGCGTTGTAGGGATAGGAATCCTTCCAGGTGTGAGTCATGGTGGTATCGTTCACCGGCAGCAGCTGAATAACGTTCTGGTGGGTTTCCACGGCCCAGTCTACCAGGCGCTTGATGTCATTGAATTCACCTACGCCAAAGCTGTCCTTGGTCCTGAGAGAGAACACGGGAACGGCAACGCCTGCGCCCCTCCAGGGCTCTGTGGGGAATGCCGGGGTGAGGTTTGCAATCACAAGCTGGGTGTCCTTTGCGGGGACCTCTGCGAAGAAGTGATTGGGGCCGTCTTCCCAACGCCTGATGGCTTTGGTTTTGGTGTCTACAATCACAAACTTGTACTCCATGGGCTCACTGACGTCCATTGTGAGGAACCACCAGGGGAACAGGCCGTCTTCCATAAGATGGACATTCTTCCAGTTTCCAAGGCCGTTGCCTTCTCCCACAATTGCGAGGGATTCACCGCTGCGGACCTCTGCGGCGGGAACAAGGAAGCTCACATTGCCCCTTTGGCCTGCTTCCGGCTGAGGGTTGCGGAACGATGCACCCGACGGCCTGCGGAAAATAACGTCACTGAAGGCCGATGAATAGAAGGCCGAATTTGAGGGCCTTTCCTGCCAGCGGGAACGCACAATGATGTTTTTCCCGGCCGAAGGAGACTTGTAGGTATGACCGCGCCATTCTTTCTTTACCACCCTGCCTTCACGGACAATCTCAAAGGAGAAGGTTTCCCCTTCCTTGATATCCCTTCCGGTAAGGACAATTTGCCACAGACCCCCAAAGGAGTACTGCATGGGAACACGGCGCTTGCCAATCCTGAGGTGAATTGTCTCTCCCCAGGAGGTATGGTATTGCAGTTGGATGTTAATGGTCATAATGCGTGTTATTAACTCACTAAATTTAGTGATTTTATACTTACTTACAAAACAATCCGCTATCTTTGTGAAAGAATATTCAATGAGCAGGTATTTTTTTGCGACGAATGAAAACCGCAACGGTAGTCAAGAACGCCGGAAGCCATTATCTTCTGAGTGAACTGCCCGCCTGGAACGTGTTCCCGGCGGTCCTTAGGGGCGTGCTCAGGCTTGGCGCCGGAAAAACCACCAACCCTGTTGCGGTGGGAGATATTGTGTCCTATGAAGAAGGCACTGACGGCATGGCTGTGATCTCTTCCGTACTCCCCCGCCGCAATTACGTCATAAGGAAAAGCACCAACCTTTCCCGCCAGGCACACATAATTGCCGCCAACGTTGACATGGCGTACCTCATTGTGTCCCTGTATTTTCCGGAGGTGAAACTCCCCTTCCTTGACAGGGTTCTTGTAACCTGTGAGGTGTATGGAATCCCCGCCACAATAGTGCTGTCAAAAACGGATATGTATAGGGAGGAGGCTCCGGAATCCATTGAGGCATTTCGGCACATATATGAGAGCGCTGGATATCCGGTCATTGAAACTTCCGTTGTTACCGGAGAAGGCATTGATGCCCTCCGTGAAGCCTGCCGCGGCCGCGTGAACCTTTTCTCAGGTGAGTCCGGTGTTGGAAAGTCTTCCCTCATCAAGGCCCTGGACCCTTCCCTTGATCCAAAGGTAGGAGACATTTCAGCGGTGCATCTGCAGGGTAAACATACCACTTCCCTCTATGAGATGTATCCTCTAGCGTCAGGTGGCTATGTGATTGATTCTCCCGGGCTCCGCGGCTTTGGCCTGGTAGATCTTGAAAAGGATGAAATCCCCCGCTACTTCCCTGAAATGCTACGTGTTTCTTCCGGCTGCAGGTTCACCCCCTGCACCCACACCCATGAGCCCGGCTGCGCAGTGAAGGAAGCCGTGGAACAAGGCATCATTGCCCCAGAGCGCTACGCCTCCTACCTTGGCATGCTGGAAGAAGACAAAAAGTTCAGGTAGCCGTCATGCCCACCGTCATGCCCGACCCCTCTTTTTTCGTCATGCAAGACCCCTCTTTTTCCGTCATGCCCGACCTGATCGGGCATCTCCAATAAACTAATGAAAGCCTCCCATAAAGACATATTATCCCTGGCGGTCCCCAGCATTCTGGCAAACATCACCGTTCCGCTGGTGGGAATGGCGGATATCGCCGTGGCGGGGCACCTTGGAGGTTCTTCCGGCGCGGCGGCTGGCGGGGCTAGTGCGGCGGCGCTCATCGGCGGCATCACCATAGGCACAATGCTCTTTGACCTCCTGTACTGGAACTTCTCCTTCCTCCGTTCCGGCACCGGTGGTCTTACCGCCCAGGCCTATGGCGCATTCGTCATGCCCGGCCCTGACCGGGCATCTCATGCCGCTGGCATCAAGGCAATCCTCCTGCGGGCGCTGCGGATTGCCCTTATATCCGGTGTGGCGCTCATTGCACTGCAGTGGGTGGTGCTATGGCTGGCGTTTCTCTTTGTGGACTGCTCTCCGGAAGTGCGGGAGCTGGCATCACACTATTTCAAAATCCGTGTGTGGGCCGCTCCGGCAACGCTTTCGCTGTTTGCGTTCAAGGGATGGTTCATCGGCCTTCAGGACACAGTGAGGCCCATGATTGCCGATCTTCTGGTTAACGGGCTCAACATTGCGCTGTCCTTTGGGCTTGGCTTTGGCCTTTGCGGACTGCCCGCGATGGGGTTTGCAGGCGTTGCGGCCGGTACGCTAATCGCCCAATGGTGCGGCTTTGCATACGCCGCCTTCGCCGCCCGGCACTCTCTGGACCAGGTCCAACAACACCCCGTGGACCAGGTCCAGGCACAACAATCCACGGCGCCCTCAGAGCCACACCCGGTGGACCAGGTCCAGGCACCGTCGTTCTTCCGTATGAACCGGGACCTGGTGCTGCGCTCACTGGGGATGATAGCGGTGTATATTGGGTTTACGGTGATATCGGCAAAATATGGGGACACAATGCTGGCGGTGAGCTCCATCCTCATGAAACTGCTCCTGGTGTTCAGTTATTTCACAGACGGCTTTGCATATGCCGGGGAGGCGCTTACGGGGAAATTCATTGGCGCACGGGACCGGGAAGGAGTGCAAAGCGCCGTGAGGGGCACATTCCTTTGGGGCTGGGGCCTGGCCGGAGCGTTCATGCTGCTGTACGGCCTTGGCGGAGTGCCGGCTTTCAGGCTGCTTACATCTGACGCCTCGGTTGTTGATGCGGGGCGGGAATTCATCATGTGGCTGCTCCTTATGCCGATTATCGGCGTTCCTGCGTTCATCTGGGACGGCATTTTCACGGGAGCCACGGAAACTGGGGCCATGCGTAACAGCACCCTCCTTTGCGCCGTGGGGTTCTTTGCGGTATGGTTTGGCGGGCTGTGGCTAGTTGGAGCGGTAAGCGGCTCGGCCCCCGATGGACCTCTTGCTATCCACATCCTCATGGCGGCGTACTTTGTCCATCTTGCAATACGCTCCGTATACCTAACGGTGGTCCGGAGAAGGATTTTGCCAGTGGAGGCCGAGAAACCGGTGGAGGTTAAGTAATTGACACACAACGCGTTACGGGATTCTCTGGTAGAAAAAGTTCTGGTAGAAGATCTTGTAAATAACTGTAGGTCAACCACTTAAGTAACACCAACGGGGGAGAAACATAAGGGTGGGCCAAGGAGCCGCGGAAGGCGGAGGGTAAAGAAATAATGACTATCTTTGTGTGATTAACCACTCAAAGACCGTTATGACTTTTCTACT
>JAFZML010000134.1 GCA_017553255.1 Bacteroidales bacterium
AGTTCCTGATACATAGCAGCTTATAAACTATCGGGTGCACTTCCAGGTGCACCCGAGGATACGTAAGTTGTTGATTTGTAGAGACTTACTGGGCAGCCGATAAAATGCGGATTATCCGTTTTGTGTGGCTGGTAACCTTCACGCTGTTGTCAATGCAGTAGGGGATTACGGCAAGGACGTGGTGAGGGTCACGCGCGCTTTTAAGTAGAGGTATAAACGGCTTTTCGTCCGCCGGAATGTGATGGTCCGTGAACCAGTCCTGCATTTTCTTGCGGCCGGGAGCGCCAAGCGGCTTAATCCAGTCTCCCTGTTCCCAGGTGCCTTCAACATACTCTCCCGCTTTGTCAGCATCCAGGATAAGCACGCCAGAAGGCTGCTTTACCGGCTGCGTTCCGTCCCACGGCTCTTCTGTAAGGGTGTAATTGTCATACCGAGGCCGAAGGCCGAGTGTATCCCAATCGGTTTTGGTATGAGATCCTCTCGCTTCGCTCGGGATGACAGAGACATTTACCTCATCAGAAATCCTTTCCATATCCCTGTTCAGGACCTCCACAAAGCGGGGATTGATTTCACGGAAAACGGGGAATACAAGGTTGCGGATCTTGTTCCGCTTGTAGTCATTTTCTGAATTGGTGCGGTCTTCACGCCAGGAGAGGCCGTGCTCTGCGGCAAAGGCCTCAATGTCTTCCCTTGTCATGCCAAGGAGCGGCCGCAGAAGGGGAATGTCCGCAAAGTCAGGGTCAGGGATAAATCCGGAAACCTTCATTCCCAGAAGGCCGCGAACCCCGGTGCCGCGTAACAAATTGAGTATGAGCGTTTCGGCGTTGTCATTGGCGTTGTGCGCCACGGCAACGCCGGAATAGCCATGTTCCCGGCACAGCTCACCAAACCAGTGGTAGCGCAGACGCCTGGCGGCCATTTCCACGGAAATGCCCTCAGCAGTGGCATAATCCAAAGTGTCAAAACTCTTGACATGGCAGGTTATGCCATAAGACGATGCCCAAGCCTTCACAAAGGCCTCATCACCGTCAGAATCGGACCCTCTTAAACAGAAGTTGCAATGCGCAATGGCAAAAGGCCCGCCCTCAAGACGGACCTTTTCTGCCAGGCACATTGAATCAATGCCTCCGCTAACTGCAACCAGTAGCATCGGCCTAGTGCTTGTGTGCGATTGTGTAGGTGAAGCCGAACTCCAGGAACTCCTTGAACTGAACGCCCTTTTCATTTGCCTCGCCGTCATTGTTCATGTCTAGCTTCACAAGAGGATCATAGATGAGGTTGGTGGAAAGGGTGAGTGCAAAGAATTTGGCAAGCTTCCAGAACACTTTGTTGTCCCAGGTGATACGGGGCTCAACAGTGGGCTTGAGGTAGTTGTAGAAGGCTGCCAGCTGAGTTGAGAAGGAGAAATTGTCGTTGATTACCCAGGAGGCATCGGCCTTGATCTGGGCACCAAGCTCAGGACGGAAAGCCATGAAGGCGGTCCAGTCTTCGGCGGCAACGGCGGCGTCTTTGTCGTCGTTGTATTTGTTTCCTTTAACCAGGTCCATGCCGTAGGTGTTACGGAGGGTAGGATTGGACACAATCACAACACCGCCCGCGAGTGGCGCTACGTTAAGGGAGAACCAGGGAGCCGGCGTCCACAGCACACCAAGACCCACATTGAAGTATGCGGGGGAGAACAGGCCGGACTTAAGATTGTCCTTGGCGGCCTCACGCCATGCTGCAGGTTCATCTCCGGGGTGAGCTTCAAACTGGGCATCGGTGGGAGTTTTGTAGTCGTAGTTGTCTCCGAACTGGGTTTTGAAATCCAGGAAGGCCGAATAGCTTAAGTGCTTGATGGGAGTCTCATAGCCCCATTTGGACTCAAGGTAAATGCGGTCCTTGGTTTTCTGGAAGATGGGTTTATCGGCGCTGTACATTCCGCCGTAATCCAGCTGCAGACGGTTGTTCCAGATCATTTTGTCCTTGGCGTAGTTGGTCTGGAGATCAACGTTGCCTGCCAGGGAAATGGTATTGTAACCGCCGGCTGCCCAATGGGAAAGGAAACTTTGGCCGAAGTTAATGTTGGTGAGGAGGGTGGTGTTCCAGTATTTGGGAAGCTCCACCGGCTCCGGGACATCTTCTGCCTCACTGAGGGCTGCCGCAGCCTCTGCAACGGCCTCCTGGGTGTCCTGCGCAAAAACAGACCACGTGGCCACAATGGCCATGCTTATGAGTGCGAATACTTTTTTCATATTAATAAGATCTTGCAAATAATACTCTCTGGTGTGAAGGCTTGCCGGTGTAGATGCACTTGCCTTCTTCCATGCAAACGGCGCTGTCTACAGGGATGCAGCGGATGGTTGCCTTTGTCTCTTCCTGGATGCGGGCCTCGGTTTCTGCGGTGCCGTCCCAGTGGCAGAGGAGGAAACCGCCCTTTTCAATCTCTTCCTTGAACTCTTCCCAGGTGTCTACCTTGCGGATAGAGGCGTCACGGAAGGCCAGGGCCTTGTTGTAGATATTCTGCTGGATATCATCCAGAAGGCCGATAATCCTGTCCTCAAGGCCCTCCAGGGGCTCTGAGATCTTTTCAAGGGTGTCACGGCGGGCAACCTCCACGGTGCCGGCGGCAATGTCACGGGGACCCATTGCAAGGCGTACGGGAACGCCCTTGAGCTCCCATTCGGCAAACTTGAAGCCGGGGCGGAGGGTGTCACGGTCGTCAATTTCCACGCTGTGGCCCTTTGCTTCAAGGGCTTTCTTGAGCTGGTACATCTTGTCAAGCACGGCGTTATGCTCTTCATCAGTCTTGTAGATGGGAACCATCACCACCTGGATAGGTGCCAGGGCAGGGGGGAGGACAAGACCGTTGTCGTCTCCGTGAGCCATGATGAGGGCGCCCATCAGACGGGTGCTCACGCCCCAGGATGTGGCCCAGACGTAATCCTGCTTGCCTTCCTTGTTGGTGAAGGTTACATCAAAGCTCTTGGCAAAATTCTGGCCCAGGAAGTGGGACGTACCGGCCTGAAGGGCCTTTCCGTCCTGCATGAGGGCCTCTATGGTCATGGTGTCAAGGGCGCCGGCAAAACGCTCTCCGGGGCTCTTGTGGCCAACCACAACGGGGAGGGCCATGACCTCACGTGCAAACTTTGCATACACGTTTACCATGCGGGTTTTCTCCTCCTCTGCCTCCTGGGCCGTGGCATGGGCGGTGTGGCCCTCCTGCCACAGGAATTCAGCGGTGCGGAGGAACAGGCGGGTGCGCATTTCCCAGCGAACCACGTTGCACCACTGGTTGCACAGGATGGGGAGGTCCCTCCAGCTGTGAACCCAGTTCTTGTAGGTGTTCCAGATAATGGTTTCTGAGGTGGGGCGCACTATGAGTTCCTCTTCCAGTTTGGCCTCAGGGTCCACAACGATGCCATTGCCCTTAGGGTCATTCATGAGGCGGTGGTGGGTGACCACGGCGCATTCCTTGGCAAACCCGGCCACGTGCTCCGCTTCACGGCTGAAGAAACTCTTGGGGATGAACAGGGGGAAGTAGGCGTTCTTGACCCCGGTCTGCTTGAACATACCGTCCAGGATGTGCTGCATCTTCTCCCAGATGGCACAACCGTAGGGCTTTATTACCATACAGCCGCGCACTGCCGACTGCTCTGTCAAATCCGCCTTAACTACCAGGTCGTTGTACCACTGAGAGTAATTTTCACTGCGTGATGTGACCTCTTTTGCCATAATATCGCTTTGGTAAAATCAAAAAATGTTCTTAATATTGCATTGTAAAAGGGGCAGGGTACGATAATTGTTATTGTTATCCTGCGCTTTTGGCGCACAAATTTACGAAAAAGTTTTAATTTTATAGGAGATTCGACCATGAAAACGCATGTCACACTTTCTCTTGCGCTATTAGTCGTCGTTACGACGCTCGCTTCCTGCGGATCGTCTGCGCTTCTGACCACTTCAAATTCGCAGCGCTTCCAGGATGGAATCTACTATACTAAACCTCAAACCCATGCGCAGCTGCGCGCCACCCGTGAGGCCGATGA
>JAFZML010000010.1 GCA_017553255.1 Bacteroidales bacterium
AATATAGAATATTTAAATCAAAACCATAGCTATGAAGAGATTTCTACTCTCATCCCTGATGATTCTCATGTCCGTGCTGGCAATTGCTCAGTCGGCATCCATGCTTTCAATGGCCCGCGGAGAACTTGACAAGCGCGGCCTCACAGAAGCGGAAGTCCGCGCCCGCCTTATGCAGGAGGGAATCAACCCGGAGGCTATCCCCCCGTCAGATTACCCCAAGTATCAAGGCCGAGTAATGGCCATCCTCAATGCAATGCAGGCGGAAAAAGCCGGTGCCAATCAGCCCGCCCCGGCGGCACCCGCAGACGCTGCTGCACCTGCCGCAGAGGAAGCTGCCCCCGCAAATCCCACTGTAATTGAAGTGGGTCCCGTTGCTCCGGATGATGTCCCCCAGACAACAATAGGTGAAGCCGCCGCAGAAAGCGCCCTTGAAGAGGCCCTGGAAGAAGCCCACGTTTCTCCCACCGCCGGCAATGACATCTACGGCCATTCCATCTTCACCGGCAAGTCCCTGGATGTTTTCCGCACCACAGACGGCGCCCAGGCCCCGGATACATACATCCTTGGTGAGGGAGATGAGGTCCATATCTCAATCTTCGGCTCATCCCAAACTGAAATCCACCAGAGGATAGCCCCGGACGGCTCAATCCAGCCTGCAGGTTCCACCAAGATCTTCCTTAAGGGAATGACCCTGGCCCAGGCACGCGCAGCCATCCGTTCAAAACTGTCCCACCATTATTCCTTCCGCCCGGACCAAATTGCGGTAACCATCACCACCGCCCGTACCATCACCGTGAGCATCTTCGGTGAGGTTGGCGTACAGGGAGGCTTCACCCTCAGTGCCCTCAACACCGCATTCAACGCCCTGGCAGCCGCAGGCGGCCCCACCGCACAGGGTTCAATCCGTAACATACAGCTGTCCCGCGCCGGCAAAACAACCCGCCTGGACCTGTACCAGTACATGACCAACCCCACCGCAGGCCTTCCCTATGACCTCCAGAACAATGACGTCCTGTTTGTCCCCATCTCCCAGAAGATAGTTTCCATTGAAGGCGGCGTGAAGCGTCCCATGAGGTATGAAATGATTGAAGGAGAGGATCTTGCAAAGCTCATTGAGTATGCAGGCGGCCTCACCTACAACGTTTATCCTGAGTTTGTCCAGATAGAGCGTCACCAGGACGGTGAAGTGAGCTATCAGGAATACAAGCTCAAGTCCGTAATGGACGGAGGCCAGAAGGTTTCCCTTGAGCCCGGAGACGTTGTGAGGATCAAATCGGCCGCACGTCCCCTTGAAAACTATGTTACCATCAACGGAGACGTCTACTACGGCGGCAACTTTGACTATGAGAAGAACAAGAGCCTCAAGGGCCTTATTGAGAAGGCAGAGCTCAAGTACACCGCCCGCAAGGATTACGTCTTTGTGGAGCGCACCTCCCCGGATGAAACCGTAGAGTTCCTCACCGTTCCTTTCCCCGGAGAAAACGGAAATCCGGACTTTGAACTCCAGCAGAGGGATGTTGTCACCGTGCTTGCACTGGACAGCTACCTTGAGAAATGGACCATCGGCGTAAGCGGAGAGGTCCGTAACCCCTTCAGCCGCACATTCGGCCTCAACGATGTCATGACCCTTGGCCAGGCAGTTGAATATGCCGGCGGTCCCAGCCACAGCGCCCGCACAGACTTCGTGTACGTGGAGCGCACCCGCCCGGACCAGACAGTTGAAATCCTCACCCTGCCCTTCCCTGAAAAGGGCTCTGAGAGCTATGATTTCCCTCTCCAGGCAAAGGACCAGGTCCGCGTTCTCAGCCTCACTTCCTTCCGTGACGTAGACCAGATCTCCGTCCAGGGCCAGGTCCGTGCACCTTTCACCCGCACCTTCGGCCTCAATGACCGCATGACCGTGAGCCAGGCCATTGAATATGCAAACGGCCTCAAGCCCAGCGTATTCCCCGTGGCTTACATCACCCGCACAGATATCTCCAACCCTGAAAAGAAGGAATATATCCGCGTAGACCTTGACAAGGACGGAGAAACCCTCCTGCAGCCCGGAGATGTCCTGAACGTGTATGACAACACAACATACACCAATATTGGTGAAGTTAGGGTGAGCGGCGCCGTGCATAACTCCGTTGGCGTTACCTATGACGCTTCCCTCACCGTCCATGACCTCATCATGATGGCCGGCGGCTTTGCCGTTGGTGCAGCCTATGACAAGGTTCAGGTGTTCCGCGTAAATATCTCCAAGACAGATGAAGTGCAGTATGACCTCATCACCCTTACGGTAGATGAAGACTACAATCCCGTGGATAAGTCCTTCACGCTGCAGCCCTATGACCACATTGTGGTCCGCCTCACCCCTAACTTCGCAACAGACCGCGTTGTGGAAATCAACGGCCGAGTGAAGTATCCCGGTGTGTATGTGCTCAATGATTCCCGCACCCAGCTCTCTGAGATCATCAAGATGGCCGGCGGCCTCCTTGACGACGCAGACCCTTACGCCAGCATCTTCCGTACATACCGCAACCGCGGCCGTATCGGCATAGACCTCAAGAAGGCAAAGAGTCATCCCAAGAACATGAAGCATGACCCTATCCTCATGGCCGGAGACGTCCTTAACATCAACCGCCAGGAGAACACCGTGATTATCCGTCCTGTGGGAACCCTTATGAACCAGTATGTTGCGGAAGATTTTGTAAGTGACCAGAAACTCATTGTGTTCAAGGGCCGTCACCGCGCTGCATGGTACATTAAGAACTACGCCGGTGGCTATGACAAGTACGCAGACCACAAGAGCGTTACCGTCACTCTTCCCAACAACCAGTCAAAGGGCACCAAGCAGTTCATTTTCCGCGCCACTCCTATTGTGGAACCCGGCAGCGTGATTACCCTCAAGATGAACCAGGACAAGATAGATGACCGCAACCGCAAGATGGAGGAGCCTAAGAACAAGGTAGACTTTGAGAGCGTACTGGCCAAGACCCTCTCCAGTATCACGTCGGTTGTCTCTATCATAATCCTGTCCAGAAACCTCCTGTCCACAAGCAAGTAGCACTATGGATCAGAACAATCAATACAACGTCCCCCAGGAAGAGGAAGAGGGACTTGACATAATGGAACTTGTGAGGAGCCTTTGGGCCGGAAGAAAAACCATCCTCATAGTTACCGGAATCTTCATTGCCCTTGGCCTTATAGCCGCCATCACAATGAAGCGCACCTACACCATCTCCACCACCATGGTGCCCCAGATGAGCTCCTCCAGGAACTCCTCCCTGGCTTCCCTGGCATCCCTGGCCGGGATGGACCTGGGCATGACCCAGACGTCGGAACTTTCCCCTCTGGTATATCCCCAGATTGTCTCCAGCGTCCCCTACAGGGTGGAACTGATGCACGCTCCGCTACATTTTGAGAAGGCCGATACTGCTGTTTCCCTTCTCACCTACGCTAAGGATTACATGAAGCCCAGCGTATTTGCAGTGGTCAAAAAGTATACTATCGGCCTGCCTTTCCTTCTCCTTTCAAAACTCCGTAAACCCAAGGATGTGGTTCTTCCCGGAGACTGGGGCGGGGAAGGTTCCGGTGAGCCCAAGCCTTTTACCGTAACAAAGGAAGAGGAGAAAATGCTTCCTTACATGGGCCAGGCCGTTACCCTTGCCGTAGACAAGAAGGAAGGTTATCTCACCCTCACCGTAACCGGTATGGAGCCCGTCCAAACCGCAGACCTCGCAATAAAGGCGCAGGAACTTCTCCAGAATGAAGTCACGCGCTTCCGCACGGAGAAAGCGGAGGATGAACTCAAGTACATCCAGGAGCGTTATGAAGAGGTTAAGAATGAGGCCGAATCCTATCAGGCCGCCCTTGCCGTCCTCACGGACCGTTCCCAGAACATGACCACTTCCCGCGCACGCCTGGAAAGGGAGCGCCTGCAGGCCAAATACTCTGTTTCCAGCGCCGTATACTCTGAAATGGCAAAGCAGCTTGAAACAGCCAAGATGAAGGTGAAGAGGGATACCCCCATCCTCACCGTGGTGCAGCCCGTAACCGTTCCCACCAAGCCTTCCAACAGCAGGGCAAAAACCCTTATCATCTGGACCTTCCTTGGAGGTATCCTTGGCTGCGGCATTGTCCTTGGCAAGCAGTACTGGCCCAAGGTTAAGGAAATGTTCGCCACACCTCAGGAAGATAAGAGCTAATGCCCCTTGCAGTCTTCTCAGTAGACCTGTTGTCGGACAATCTGTTGCTCCTGGCTTCAGCCCTGGTGTTCATAGCCGTGCTTATCACCAAGGTGGGCGTAAAGCTGGGAGCTCCGTCTCTCCTGCTGTTCCTCCTCCTTGGTATGGCGGTGGGCGCAGACGGCCTGGGGCTTAGGTTTGAAGACTATGAAACCGCGGAATCAATCGGCCATTTTGCAATGACCGTGATTCTGTTCTCCGGTGGCTTTGAAACAGTCCTGAAGGAGACAAAGCCCGTAATGAAGCGGGGAATAATGCTCTCTACCGTGGGCATATTCTTCACGGCGCTCCTTACCGGCTTTTTCATTTATTTCGCTACGGGCCGAATAATAGCCGGCACCGGCGTGAGCATAATGGCTTGCCTTCTTGTAGCCGCCGTAATGAGCTCCACGGACTCCACTTCCGTGTTCTCCGTCCTTAACGGAAAACGCCTGAGGCTCAGGAGTAACCTTGCCCCTCTGCTGGAGCTGGAATCCGGAAGTAATGACCCCGTTGCATACATTCTCACCATCCTCCTGGTGAAATTCATGACAGAGCCCTCGCTTCAGGGTTTGAATCCCGGAGTCAGTATTGTTGCAGGCATTGTTGTGGTTCTCTTCCAGGTAGTAGTTGGCGTAGCGGTAGGATTCGGCGTAGGATTCGGCGCAAAATGGCTGCTGTCAAAGATAAGGCTGGAGAACAATTCCCTCATGGGAATCCTCATCCTCAGTACAGGCTTCTTCGCCAACGGCCTTGCATCCGTCCTTCACGGCCAGGGCCTGCTTTCAATCTACATTGCCGCCGTCATAATCTCCAACAAGGCCACCATTGCCCGCAAGAAGGAGATAGAAAAATTCTTTGATGGCATCACCTGGATCATGCAGCTTGCAATGTTCCTTATCCTGGGACTCCTTGCCAGGCCTTCCAGCATGCTCCCGGTCATGTTCCCCGCCATCCTTACCGGCCTTTTCCTCATTTTTGTGGCAAGGCCCGTAAGCGTGTTCCTTACCCTGGCCCCGTTCAAGGGAATCAAGTTCAAGGAGAAGCTCTTTGTCTCATGGGTGGGCCTCAAGGGCGCAGGTCCCATCCTCTTTGCCCTTTATCCGGTTGTCCATGAAGTCCATGGCGCCAGTGAAATCTTCAACGTGGTGTTTGTGGTAAGCCTTATGTCCCTCATCCTTCAGGGCATGACACTTACCCCCGTTGCCAAGTGGCTCAACCTGAGTTATCCGGAAGATCCTGAGGTAGAGAGCTATGGCATGGAACTCCCGGAGGAAATGGGCCTTCTCAGTGACCATATTGTTACCCCGGATGATATATCGGCCGGAAAAACCCTCAGGGAAATGCATCTTCCCCACGGCATACGCGTCATGATGGTAAAGCGGCAGGGGAAATTCCTGGTGCCGCACGGAAGCATGGAACTGGCCGTAGGAGACCACCTTATAATAGTAATGGGAGACAGCGACGACTGATATGAAACCAAGAAAACTAACCACAATCCTTTTTGCGCTTGCAGTGCTGGCCCTTCCGGTGCTTGCCATTGCCGATGACGTCCAAACCCTTGACAAGGCTATGGCCGATGCCAGGGTGGAGCTTAAGCGTGACTTTGTGCGCCGCCAGAAGATGCAGGAGAGGATGAGCTCAAACTTTCAGCATCAGCATGGCCGGATGCTCTCTCTCATCAAGAAGTGCAATGAGCTCTCCGTGATGCTGTACCTCCAGAAAAAGGAGTACACCTTTGACCTCAGCTACGCCCTCCAGCAGGTCACGGATGAATACAATGAGTTCAACAAGAAGCGCACTCCCTATGACAGGATTGTGGCCGATATGGACCTGGAGATAGACCGCTACGCGCGTCTTCTGGAGTCCATGAGGCGCCTTCCCCCGGCACTTGACAGCCAGGCCGTGGCATTTCCGGACGACAGCCTCCGCTTCCACAACGACTCCCTTGAAAGTCACATAAAGGCCGCCGAAACCACCCTTGAAGAAGACGTTGAGGCCGTGGCCGAAACCCTCCAGGTGGCATCCGCCATCAATCCCTTCTTCCTGAGCGAGCAAGGCCAGACGGACAGGGATACCTCCATGTACTACGCCTCTGAAATCCTCCGGCTGTACGTAGAGAGCAAGGATATAATGGTGGCCGATAGCACCCATTACCAGGAAGCCTACCTCCGCCTTAAAGAGTCCTACGACTACGCCAAGAACCGTTATATGCTTCTCCAGAAGGAGATTTTCCGTGACGGCCAGGCGGCGGTGTGGGAGATTTTGGCAAGGCCCCAGTTCTACAAAAAGATGGCGGAAAACGCCCTCTCAAGGCGTGAGACCAACCTCCACATGACAGAGCCTCTCTGGACCTTCTTCTGGCTCCTTCTGGCCATTGTGGCCGCCCTCCTGGTGCGTCTCAGAAACATCAACGTAAAGAAGACCATCCGGCTCATGCTGCCCACGGTGGTGCTTACGCTGATTGTGATTTTCTGTAGGATCACCTTCATGCCCAACATCCTCATGAACCTGCTGTTCCCTGTGGTTATGACGGCTGGCTTCGTGTGGCAGGCCCTTGCCTGTACCTTCAATTCCATGAAGGTGGACAAGGAAAACCGCACAATGGGTCTTATGTCCCTTGGCGTTATGGGCGCGGCGGCGCTTGCGGCCATCTTCGGCTATATCTTCATAGCCCTCATGATTGTGACATGGTGGTACTTCCAGCTTGCCGCAGTTCTGGCCCTCCTTGCTGTGAGCCATCTCATGGCCATATATAAGGAAAAGCGCCTCACAAAGCGTATAGCAAGCTTCCAGGACAATATAACGTACGTTACGGGATCGGCCAAAAAGTCCCTGATGTTTGGCGCAACGTGGTTCTATGACCTCCTGAGGGACGTTGTGGTGCCGGTTCTCATTCTGGTGTCCATCCCTCTGTGCATACGCTATTCCCTGGACATCTTTGACTTCACGGACCTTTTCCAGACGTTCTACAACACGCCTTTCTTCCAGGTCATTGACCCTGCAACCGGGAATGTGTCCTTCCGCCTTTCTGTGAGCAACATTGTGCTTCTGGTGGCCCTGTTCTTTGTGTTCAGGTACATCAACAAGGTGGTCCAGACCGTTTGGCAGTACCTTAAGTTCATTACCTTCCTTGCCAAGACCGGCCAGAAAACCGTGCAGTCCCATGAGGTTAACCTTTCCCTTGGAAAGAGCGTAATAAGCGTGCTGGTGTGGTTTGTTTACATTGCCACAATAGTTCTTCTGCTCAAGATCCCCACGGGCTCCCTGGGGCTTGTGGCGGGAGGTCTCAGCGCCGGTATCGGTCTTGCCATGAAGGATATCCTCAACAACTTCATC
>JAFZML010000135.1 GCA_017553255.1 Bacteroidales bacterium
GCGTTCACAAGGTCACATTCGGCCGATTCCACAAGCCAGTATATACGCTCCTGCTGATTGCCGCGTCGCTCCTCTATCTCACTTTGGAAGAATGCGTGGATGGCATAATCCCTGTCTTCAGGCTTTACTCCGGCAAGGAGAAGCCGGCTAACGCTATCGGCCTGGTCAAGTTTTCCCTCCTCTATATATTTATTCCTGAGAGCAATGCGCCAGCGCGGGCTGTCTTTGGGAAGAATACGGAATAGCGTGGGGAGGTATGAAGATGCCGGGGGAATGTTAATGCTCTCCACAATGCCGGAATTGCCGGCCATGTCTCCGCAGAAATCGTATAGCACCCAGTAATATTCGGCCTTCAGGGACGGCGGGAGTGATGCCGAATCTATCTGGCCATAGAGGATTTGCGACGCCTCAAGGTAGTTGCCGCCCTTGCCGTAAAGATGCCCCAGCATTATTGTGGCGGCGTTGTAGAGGTTTTCATCGAAAAGAGCGTCGCGGGCAATTGCCTGGCAGGACTTGAGATAACGCTGGGTTGAATCAAGGCTGTAGGAGAAGTACTCCCCGGCCATGTTCAAATTGAGTTCATACAGGGCCTCCGGGCTGCGGGTTTGGCCGATAATGGAGCGCAGGGACTCCAGGCGGCCGTTTTTCCGGGCGTAGTAGATTTCCCTGGATGCAATGTAGCGGTCCAGTTCCTCCAGCTTGCCGCGGGTGGCGCGGTCAAGGGACCCACGGTCCCCGCAGGAGGTTAAGCCGGCTATTGCGGCAATTATGAGAAGTATGCGTTTCAAAGGCTTCTGATGGCTTTTTCAATTTCTTCTTCACGGCCTTCCGGGATTACCGGGGAGAGGAAGGAAAGCATCTGCAGGGCCTCGGCCTCATCCTTGGAGATGCCGCGGGAGCGCATGTAGAAGAGTTCGTCTTCATTCAGCCGGCCAACGGTGGCGCCGTGGGAGCACTTTACGTCATCGGCATATATTTCCAGCTGGGGCCTTGTCTCCACTTTGGCCCGTTCACTGAACAGAATGTTGTGGTTTTCCTGAAAAGCTTCCGTCTTCTGGGCGTCAGGGGCCACCACGATGGTGCCGTTGAACGTCACGTTGGAATTTCCTCCAGCAATTCCCTTTACCAGCTGTGTGCTGCGGCAGCCGGGGGCCCTGTGATGTACCAGGATGCGGAAATTCACTTTTTCGTCCGACCCGCAGAGATACAGCGCCTTCAGGGAGAGTTCCGCCCCGGGGCCGACAAGGTCTACCGCCACGTTCACATCACGGCTCTCCCCCGGCAGCACGGTGAATTCCAGCAGCAGCCGCTCTCCCGCAGCAACGGTGTAAATAGATTCTTCGCTTCGCTCAGAATGACAAAAATGTCCCTCAGAATGACATTTTTTGTCATCCTGAGGAGCGTTAGCGACGAAGGATCTAAACGGATCTATGTACTTTCCGTGGCCCATGCTAGAACTGGTCAAAACCCTGTGATTCAATTGCTTCAATAAGTTCCCGGCCGCCGGTGCGGACAATTTGGCCGTCCTTGAGAACGTGGACAAAGTCCGGCTGGACATACTCCAGGAGCTTATGGTAGTGAGTGACGATGATTGCGCTTTTCTCCGGGGAACGGAGGGCGTTTACGCCATCGGCCACAATTTTGAGGGCATCTACGTCAAGGCCGGAGTCGGTTTCGTCCAAAATGCTCAGGGAAGGATCCAGCATGGCCATCTGGAATATCTCGTTGCGTTTTTTCTCTCCTCCGGAGAATCCCACGTTCACTTCACGCTTTGCAAATTCCGGTTTCATCTTGAGGAAAGCCATTTTCTCCTTCTGGAGCTTCAGGAATTCGCCGGCCTTGAGCTCCGGGAGACCATCGGCCTTGCGCTTTGCGTTTACCGCTGCCTTCATGAAGGCGGTGATGGTGACGCCGGGAATCTCAATTGGATACTGGAAACTGAGGAAAAGTCCCGCCCAGGCGCGTTCCTCCGGGGCCATTGCAAGAAGGTCCTTTCCCATGAATGTTACGCTACCCTCCGTGACCGTATATCCGGGCCTTCCGGTAAGGACCGCGGCAAGGGTGCTTTTACCGGCGCCGTTGGGGCCCATTACGGCGTGGATTTCCCCAGGGCCTATTCTAAGGTTCACCCCTTTCAGGATTTCCTTCTCCTCTACTACTGCGTGTAAGTTTTTTATCTCAAGCATGCTTTTTATAAAGTTTCATCCATGTCCACAGAGACCAGATTCCATTTATCAAGTACAGACCGCACACAATGGGCATGAACACGTTGCCCACACTGAGGTGCAGCAAAATCTGGGTTATGTTCACCACCAGCCATACAATCCAGCATTCCCACTTCTTGAGGGAGCTAAGGAGCTGTGCAAGAAGTATGAGGGCGGTAACCAGGCAGTCAAGGTAGGGGTGGGGGTCTGAGGGGAAAAGGGTGTTCAGCGTCCAGCCCCAAAGGCCTGCCACCGCCAAAGTAGCGGCAACGCAAATCACTGCCCACACCGGGCTGAGCCGGCTCACCTTAAGTTTGCGGCTGTCCTGGGCCGATTGATCCTCCGGCTTTGGGTGCGTCCAGCGGTAATGCCCAAGCACATTGATGGCAAGGGACACCGGCTGCAGAAGCAGGCTGGCGTAAAGGTTTCTGTTCCAGAACAGGAAGAACAGCGCCGCCGTGTAAAGGTAGCCCACCCAGAAATTGTATTTAGAATTGCGTCCGGCAAGAACTACGCAGGTGAGGCCCAACAGGCTTGAAATCAAGTCTATAAGGAGCACCGGATGGCCGGATAATTCAAATATGACGGTATCTATCATCCTACACTACCTTCCAATGACACTTGTAACAGTTTTTGAGCCTCAACGGCAAACTCCATGGGGAGGCGGGAAAGGACTTCACGGGCATAGCCGTTTACAATAAGGCCCACGGCTTCTTCCGGGTCCAGGCCCCTCTGGTTGCAGTAGAAGAGCTGGTCCTCTGAGATTTTGGATGTGGTGGCTTCATGTTCCACGGTGGCCGATGGATTGGCGCTGCGGATGTCCGGGAAGGTATGGGCGCCGCAGGTTGAGCCAATGAGAAGGCTGTCGCACTGGGAATAGTTGCGGGCGTTCTGCGCTCCGGAAGCCATCCTCACAAGGCCGCGGTAGCTGTTCTGGCTCACTCCGGCCGATATTCCCTTGCTCACGATGCGGCTCTTTGTCCCACGGCCAAGGTGGATCATCTTGGTGCCGGTATCGGCCTGCTGATGATTGTTGGTGACGGCCACGGAATAGAATTCCGAGCTGCTGAAATCCCCTTTCAATATGGTTGAGGGGTATTTCCAGGTTATGGCGCTGCCGGTTTCCACCTGTGTCCAGGAGAGGTGACTGCCCTCCCCTTTGCATATTCCGCGCTTTGTCACAAGATTCAGGATTCCGCCCTTGCCGTCTGCGTCTCCGGGGTACCAGTTCTGGACCGTGGAGTATTTAACATCGGCCCCTTTTTCAACTACTATTTCCACTACGGCTGCGTGGAGCTGCTGCTCGTCTCTCATGGGGGCGGTGCAGCCTTCCATGTAGCTCACGTAGGAGTCTTCATCGGCCACAATTAGCGTGCGCTCAAACTGGCCGGTGCCGCGCGCGTTGATGCGGAAATAGCTTGATAGCTCCATGGGGCAGCGTACGCCCTTGGGGATGTAGCAGAAGGAGCCGTCGGAGAATACGGCCGAATTGAGGGCCGCAAAGTAGTTGTCACTGGCCGGTACAACGCTGGCAAGGTACTTGCGTACAAGGTCCGGGTGCTCCTTCACGGCCTCTGAGAAGCTGCAGAAGATGATCCCTTTTTCCGCCAGGGTTTTCCGGAAAGTGGTGGTAACGGAAACGGAGTCAAAGACAGCGTCTACGGCAACTACGCCAGCCAGGACGTCGCGTTCCTTAAGGGGAATGCCCAGTTTATCAAAGGTTTCCGCAAGCTTGGGGTCTATCTCCTTGGGGCGGTCCTTATCCTTTTTAGGCGCAGCAAAATAGATAATGTCCTGAAAATCAATTTCCGGCATGTCCAGATGGGCCCAGGTGGGCTGAGGCATTGCCTGCCATTTTCTAAGCGCGTCCAGACGGAATTCCAGAAGCCACTGAGGCTCTTCCTTTCTGGCCGATATCATACGCACGATATCCTCATTCAATCCTTTGGGGATGAACTCCTGCTCCACGTCCGTTACAAAGCCTTCTTTATAATCGGCCTTAGTGAACTCCTTTATGATATCGTTTGCCATAGGAATACAAAGATATTAATTATTCCGGAATAGTTGTATCTTTGTACTATGCTTCTGAGTCTTCTGTACGTCCTGATTTCAGGAATTGCGCTGCCGGTTGGCGGAATACAGATGCAGTATCTGTGGCGTAACCAGCTGGGAGACGTGTATTCCCTGGGGCTGGGATCCGCCGCATGCCTGGGCGCTGCCGCCGCTACAATGTCCGGCTGGTGCTCGCTTACCGTGGGTAGTTTCGTGTGCACTCTTATCTGCACGCTCATCTGCTACTTTGTCACCCTTAAGGTTAACACGCAGCAGCTCATTACCTTCGGCATTTTGTTTGGCACATTCATAGGCTCTCTTGGTACAATTGTAGTCACCAATGCGCCCACAGGAGACCTTCTGAAGCAGTATTACCTTTGGGGCGCTGCCAATTTCAGGCTTGAGGGCGTCACCACCGGGGACATCATTTTCTCGCTGGTACTCTTCGGCATTGGCCTTGCCGCAGCGCTGTCACAGGCCGGGCGGCTCACAAGGCATTTCAAAGAGGAAATTGAGATACCCAATGTCGGTAAAGCGCTTCTCCTTCTTGCCATAATGTGCCTTGTGACAAGCGCGGTGAGTATTTGCGGGCCCATCGGCTTCATTTCCCTGGGCGTTCCAAATCTAAGCCGCCTTATTTGCGGCAGCAAGGATATCCGCAAGCACTACGTCATAAGCAGTGCCATGGGTGTAGGCCTACTCCTTATCACCTACCTGGTGGTGCAGTACGTCAACTTCGGCATTTATCTTCCCGTGAGCGCCACCATGGCCATCCTTGCCCTGCCGCTCATGGCTATGATTTTTGTGAAAAGTCCTGCCGATGAGCACAAAAACACACCCTAAACGTACTCAATGGCGGCATTTCGGCAGAGATAAGTACAAAAAAGGTGGTAAAACGTACTTAATGGCGGCCATTCGGCAGAGATAAGTACAAAAACAGGGGTAAAACGTACTTAATGGCAGATTTTTTTGTAAATTAGCGGTATGAGACAGTTCGCAGCAGTAATTTTATCGGCCTTTATTGCCGTCAGCGCCTTTGCGCAGGGAAAAATTGAAACCCACGCCATTCACAGCAATGTTCTGGGGGTGGACCAGAACTACAACGTTTACTTGCCCAAGGGGTATAACCCGGAGCAGCATTATCCGCTTGTGGTGCTGCTTCACGGCCTGTCAGACGACTACACCGCCTGGGAGGAATGGGGCCGGATGGACTGGGTGGCAAACCAGGTGATTGCATCCGGGGAATGCCAGCCCCTGGTGGTGCTCATGCCCAATGCCGGCAATGCCGATATCCACGCATACCCCAACGGCTATTTCAACGTGCCGGGATGGAGCTATGAAGACTTTTTCTTCACGGAGCTTCTCCCTGCAGTGGAGGCCAAATTCAACTGCGGCGGCAGCAAGGGCCAGAGGGCAATAATGGGTCTCTCAATGGGCGGAGGCGGCTCCGTTGTCTATTCCCAGCATCACCCGGAGATGTTCTCAAGTTGCTTTGCCATGAGCGGCTGGCTGGACAATGAATTAAGGGAGGTCTGGACAGAGATCCCGGAGGGCAGCAAGTTCCCCGCAACGGCAAAATCCGTCAGTGATAATTCGGCCATAGAATACGTGAAAAAAGCCACCCCAGACACTCTGGAGCGGCTTAAGACCGTTAAATGGTTCATTGATTGCGGAGACGACGACTTTATCCTGGACCTTAGCCTGGACTTCTACCGCGCCATGCGTGAAGCCGGCGTTCCCGCGCAGCTGCGCATCAGGGACGGCGTCCATAACTGGGAATACTGGCACGTATCCCTTGGAATGGCCCTGCCGTTTGCCTCCCGCAATTTCAACTAGATTTCCTTTAGCCTGCCAAGCTCTGTTAGCGCCGTTACAAGGTAGCGGCGTGAGAGCTCCGGATTGTCTTCTCCGGAAACCATGATGCTGCCGTCAAGGGAATTGAGGATTTCAATGAAGCGCTGGATGAAGCTCTTGTAATTGAAGCCCATAAGAGCTTTGTCCTCATTTTCAAGGACAAAGAACACGGGGCCGTAAACTTCTTCTTCCGCAATTACGCTTCCCACTCTATTGAGCTTGGGATCTGCCCAGTATTCCTTTCTGGCGTAAACCATGATGAGTTTCCAGCCGGCTGCAAGGCCCATTTTCTCATTGATGCCGGCAAGGGTGCCGGACCTGCGGAAGAACTGCAGGGTTTCAGCGTCATCGAACCAGTGAAAAACATTGTCCCTCACGTTTTTGCCGCGGTCATACTGCACATACGTGATTGAGCCGTCGCAGATATCTCCCTGGACACGCTTGTAATTGACCGTAACGCAGGTTTGACGCTCAAGGCTGGCTTCAGTTTTGGTGGGCTGTGAATTATTTGAGGGGGCCGATGACGAAGAGCCGGATTCAAGGTTGTGGTCCGGGAGACCGCACTTATCCATGATGTCCCAGTACAGGCTCTTTTCACTTTCTTCAAGGTTGCCGTCGGCTACTGCAACTTTCACAAAGAAATTGGACGCCCACTGCTTTTCCACAGGGCCGAATGCGGCAATGCGCTTCACGGCATCCATGGGCTGCATGTTCATGCCGGCGTTTACATAGCTTTTCAGGAGATCCTCCCTGCCGCTGAAATTATACTGCTCCGTGAGCGCCTGGATGACGGCGGTCATTTCCTCTTCCGTAAAGTCTCCGTCTGCGTTTCCAATGTGGCATGCAAGGCAGATAACGGAAGCAAGGTCTTCAAAAGATAGATTGAGTTGTGCCATAATTGTGTGTATTTGAAGGCAAATGTACTTAAAAATATCTATGGGTGCAATATATTTATTATCTTTGCGGGCGTGTTTTTATAATAGTAAGACTGTCAATGCTTAACAGGAATTTCTTCTTTGGCGCCACAATCGTTATTCTTGCCGCGGCCGCATGTCAGAAAAGTGAACCGGAATCGGCCGTAGACACAAAGCCGTTTCCCCTAACGGAAAACAAGGACCTTACCACCCAGCCGGGAGACGACTTCTGGCAGTACTGCAACGGTGCTTGGGACGCCAAAACACCCATCCCCGCCACCGGAGCGGTTGGCGGCCTCTATGACATGGGGCCCGTGATGTCCGCCATGGAGCTGAGTATCATCGCCGAAGATCCTTCCCTGAAGCATTACTTCCAGCTCAGGGATGAAAAATACGACCACCCGGAGGAGTCACTCGCCTTCCTGCAA
>JAFZML010000136.1 GCA_017553255.1 Bacteroidales bacterium
CAAGCCCCAGAAGAGCGGTGCCGCCGGTGCGGAGATCATCGAGAATCCTATCATCTCCAACCTGAAGGAAGGAATGACGGTGCTCGAATACTTCATCTCCACGCACGGTGCACGTAAAGGTCTGGCCGATACCGCCCTCAAGACCGCTGACGCAGGTTACCTGACCAGGCGTCTCGTGGACGTATCGCACGATGTCATCATCACCGAAGAGGACTGCGGAACCCTCCGCGGCCTCATCGCAACCGCCATCAAGAACAAGGATGAGGTGGTTGAATCCCTTGGTGAGCGCATCCTTGGCCGTACTTCCGTACACGACATCTTCAACCCTCTCACAGGAGAGCTCATAATCGCCGCCGGCGAGGAAATCCGCGAGGATGTAGCCGCCCTCATCGATACCCTCCCCATTGAGCAGGTTGAAATCCGCAGCGTTCTCACCTGCGAATCCCGCAAGGGCGTGTGCGCAAAGTGCTACGGCCGTAACCTGGCTACCAGCCGTATGGTTGAAACCGGTGAGGTTGTGGGCGTTATCGCCGCACAGTCAATCGGCGAACCCGGTACCCAGCTTACCCTCCGTACCTTCCACGTCGGTGGTACCGCGTCCGGCTCTGTGGCCGACAACACCATCGTCTCCAAGTATGAGGGTAAACTCCAGTTCGAGGAACTCCGTACAATTGACCGCGTGAATGAGGATGGCAGCGTGAACCCCGTAGTTGTTTCACGTATGACCGAACTCCGCATTGTTGATGAGCGCACCGGCATGACTTATTCCCAGTATGATATCCCTTACGGCTCAACGCTGTACTTCAAGGACGGCGCTTCAGTCCGCAAGGGTGACCTCATCTGCGAATGGGATGCCTACAACGCCACCACAATCGTTGAAACCGCCGGTATCGTACGCTTCGAGAACATGATTGAGGGTGTAACCTTCAATGAAGAGAGTGCCGATGAATTCGCAACCAATACGGACAAGGTTATCATTGAGAGCCGAGACAAAACAAAGAGCCCTGCAATGCTCATCGTAGACGATAAGGGCGTAATCCTCCGCCAGTACAACCTGCCGGTAGGTGCCCATATCATGATTAATGACGGTGAGAGCGTGAAGGTTGGTGACGTTATCATCAAGATCCCTCGCGCCATTGGCAAGGCTTCCGATATCACCGGCGGTCTGCCGCGTGTTACGGAACTCTTCGAGGCCCGTACTCCTTCCAACCCCGCTATTCTCTCAGAGATCAACGGTGAGGTTCTCATGGGCAAGGTCAAGCGCGGTAAGCGTGAGATCATTGTGAAGAACCGCAGCGGCAAGGAGTGCCACTACGAGGTTCCCACCACCAAGCAGATCCTGGTTCAGGAGAACGATTACGTGAAGGCCGGTACCCGTCTCTCAGACGGCGGTACTTCTCCTACCGATATCCTGAACATCCTTGGTCCGGTGAAGGCTCAGGAGTACATTGTCAATGAAATTCAGGCCGTGTACCGTTTACAGGGTGTGAAGATCAACGACAAGCACTTTGAGATCATCGTACGCCAGATGATGCGCAAGGTCCAGATCGGAGATCCCGGAGACACCGAATTCCTCCCGGAGGAACTGGTGGACAAGTGGGAGTTCATGGACCGCAACGACGAAATCTTCGGCAAGTTCTATGTAGAAGATGCAGGTGACAGCGCCCGCTTCCAGGAAGGCGACATAATTTCTGCACGTGACCTCCGCGGAGAGAATGCCTCTCTGGAGCGTCAGGGTGCAAAGCTTGTAGCCGCCCGTCCCGCAAAGCCCGCTACCGCATCCCAGGTGCTGCAGGGTATCACCCGCGCAGCCCTCAAGACCGGTTCCGTCATCAGGGCGGCTTCCTTCCAGGAAACCACCAAGGTCCTTTCTGAGGCCGCTATCCGCGCCCGCGTGGATAACCTCGATGGCCTGAAGGAGAACGTCATCTGCGGCCACCTGATTCCCGCCGGTACCGGTCTCAGCCGCTACCAGGACATCATCGTGGGCTCCAAGACGGAAACCATGGCCGCTCTTTCAGAGCTGTAGGCCCAGTCCGTCATTCCCGACCTGATCGGGAATCCCTAACCCCAAGCCTGACCCTCCCGGTCAGGCTTTTTTCTTGCCCTTGTTCGTCATGCCCGGCCCAGACCGGGCATCTGCTGTTCTGGCGCCAGAAGAAAATTATTTTTCGGGACGGTGCCCGAAAAACCAATTTTCCTCTGGCATCGCCAGCCCAACGCACGCAGATGCCCTTCCTTGACATTCTGAGCTTTCTTTCTGTCATTCTGAGCGCAGCGAAGAATCCTCCGTGGGGGCTAAATCATTAATATACAATCACTTATAGAAAAACGTCTACCTGGTTTAGGGTAGACGTTTTTGTGTAATCGTTTATGTTTCAACCACTTACCTCCACGGCTTTTCGAATGCTCGCTTTATAGTAGGTCTTCCATCTGGCAGGAAAGGACCCGAGAGAGCCGAAGGACACTGGCGGCACCGGCGTTTTCAAGGGAACGCTGGCCCTGTTCATAGGAGCGGATTACCCTTAGGGGAATACCTGAGGCTTCAGACAGTTCCTGCTGAGTGAGGCCTGAGACTGTCCGTTGCCGCTTAAGCGGGTTTTCTTTTTGCGCGTTTTCATCTAGCCAACGCTCTGCAATCTGAACGGTTTTGGAGATATCGGCCTCATGTAAAACATTGTAACTTCCGCGGAGGGTTTGGGCCGATACGCCTTTTTGTTCAAGACGGGCATAATCTATATTCAGATACCACGAGACGTAGGCCAGGGCCCATCCGGTCCAGTATTCAGGGCTCCCGACGTCTATGAGTGGCTCTTTTTCCGGCAGGGGACCACCTGTGAGCCGGGCAACCAGATGGGCAAGTTCCGTCCCGGAAAGGCCGATATATTTTGGATTGGCCTTGGCAACGGAATTGGCCACCCCGCTTACGATGAAACGGTTGTAGAACAAGGAGAAATCCTCACCGCAAGCATTTACGGCGTAATCCAGCATGGCGCCAACAGACTGCATGGCGTCATCAAGATAGTAGTCATTGTAGGCCCGGATGTTCATTAGTCCAGTTTTCATTTATTATTTGTGAGAGGTAAACGCCGCCTGGCGAAGGGGCCTCTTTAAGCATTTGCAGATACTCTTCCCTGGCTTTATTGTTTCTACTTACCCTTTTTGAATGGTATATTGCGGCCTGCGCTGGGTAGGCGCATTCTTTCCAGATGGCATCAAATGCACGATGACTTTTTATGACAATCTGGGTGCCAAGATTTCCAAGATGCATTGCCCTTGAGAGTTGTTCCAGTGTAATTGTGTTTGAGAGGAAGGCCCTGGCAAAGGAGAAATAGGAATCATCGGCCCTGTATCCGGTTATAAGGTCATAGTCCTTGTAAGGCGGCAGGAAGTGCTCCAGAAGGTACTTTTTGCCTTGAAAAGCAATGGGGTATGAGATGTCGAAAGCACGGTTTTCCACAAGGATGGCCATCCAGTTCAGGATATTGTATTCTTTGCTGCC
Source organism: Bacteroidales bacterium (assembly GCA_017553255.1). Classification (GTDB taxonomy): domain Bacteria; phylum Bacteroidota; class Bacteroidia; order Bacteroidales; family UBA932; genus Cryptobacteroides. The sequence continues at coordinate 3,503 of JAFZML010000136.1, forward strand.
AAGGTCCATACAGGAAAGGCCGTCTGTTTCCAGCCTGTAGGCATTTGCAAAGCCGTCGCGGTTTTCCGGACAAGCCCATTCTTTGGCCAGTTCCAAATCCGTGGTACAATAAAAGCCCGGGCCGTAATCATTCTTAGGATTGCCTTCTCCAAAGAGCGGCACACTTACAAGCCGGGGTGATCCGTGGTATACAATCATAGGTAGTAACACTTTAGTGTCACTGCAAAGATAGTCAAAGTTCCGTGTAAATGCAAGGACCCTCCTTGTCATTCTGAGCGCAGCGAAGAATCTCCCGTGGAACTAAATTCCTGTGTTTCAGGCGGTTATGCAAAAGAGGGTACTTGAAAAAAGGCACCCTCTTTTGCGTAAATCATTGATCTGCAATTACTTACCTCCACGCGGAGGCGATAGTGCAACAAGAATATGGAGTTGCGAAGTATTGTTTATATTATATTTGTTGCTTATTTTTGCAATAGCAAATAGTAATAGATTTCAATACGGAATCTCTTCTGACGGACATTCTTGAAACTTGGAAACTTTTAATGTCACTGTCCGGTCACAAGGATTCCCCAGCGTTTTTCGCATGGGGGATCCTGTGTCGAGTGACACGGTTTTCCAAGACCTCAAGAATCGACACAGGTGAACCTGTGCGATTTTTTTATGTGGTTTATTCGGGCAACTGCGGGAATAATGATAATTGGTTTTTTTGTTTTATGGTTTTTTCCGCGGTTGCCTTTCTAGATATGTTAGGAATAAGTCCTCGTCCGGACAATTTGCATTCTTGATAATCGTTCTGAACCTGGACTGGCTTGTCCTCAGGCTGCCTGTCGAGTGACTTCTCATGATGTATTGGATAATCTCGTACGGTATATTAGCGAAATACAGCGAAATCAATTTCAAATTATATCCAGAGATGGAACGGACCTGTGCTTTTAATTTATCTATTATGTAATCGGCATTATTATTGAGCATACTATACAAATCCTTAAAGGCCTCATTATTATTGCCTATGGCATATAATTCTTTCTTAAAATCTTTTATTGAAGATGTTCCGCCAGGCTCTAAACTTGATAAGGAATGAATGTCCAAATGGGCGTATTTCTCCAAAAACAGGGTTCCTATTAATGCCGAAACATTTTTTCCGGATACACGATTTTC
>JAFZML010000137.1 GCA_017553255.1 Bacteroidales bacterium
GAAACACTTTCCTCCAACAACACGGGGATATGATATTCTGACATTCCTGAGACCTCCTTACTTCTTAACGGAGTGTCTCTGGGCGGAAAGTTTGAACTGATCGTCTGTCATGAGGGAAGACTCATAGGTCTCCTTAGGCCAGATCTGAAGTTTGTAACCGATTCCGCTAAGCACTACTTCCTTGGTAATACCTGCCTTTTCAAGTAACTCACCGGGGATATTGAGCCTTCCCAGCTTACCGTCCGGGACAATGGCGTACACACCCTCGTTGTACTTGGTCCAGAAATTAGCGTCTTCAGTACTGAGTTCAGGGTCAAGGCCTTCCAGCACGAGGTCACTGCGCCGCACCCACTCAGAGTAGGCAAACAGGTCCAGGCACCCTTGCTGAACGTTTTTCTTGACGATGAGGGTCATGTCCTCCAGGCCTTCTTTTACCATGGCGTCACGGAAGATGGCAGGGAACACAATGCGTCCCTTGTCATCCACTTTGCCGCTGGCTTTGCCGAAGAATCTGACCATAAATTTCTAATACTTTCACGCTTGGGTACAAAGGTAATGAAAATTTTCCATTTTCTTACACTTTCTTCCAAATTTTTCCACTTTTTTCTTCTCGGCCCTTTTTTGCGCCCTCTTCGGCCTCTCTTCGGCCAATTTTTTCCATCCACCCCTTATATTTCTCCCCCTTTGGTGGAAGCCAAGTGACTCATTTACAAGCATTTACACGAGTTTCTGGTAGAAAAAGTTCTACCAGAAACTCGTGTAACTGACTGTGCATCAACGAATTAGCCTCCACCACAAGGGGAGAACAATCAAGCGTGCCGCTTAAGTGCCTGACCGTGAACGTATTACAAGAAATCGGGTGCACCGTGAAGTGCACCCGACTATGCGTAAAGTATTGAGATTCAGTGAGTTGCGCGCCAGGGGAAAAGCGCCAGGAAAGCCGCCAGAAAAAGCGCCAGGGCCGAAGCGCCCTTACAGCTTCCCGCCGAAGGCAAGGTCTCCGGCGTCACCTATGCCGGGGATGATGTAGCTCTGGCTTGTGAGTTCCTCATCAATGGCCGCCACCCAGAGGGTGTACTCATCTCCAAAGACCTGGCAAAGGTGGTCTACGGCATAGCGGCTGGCAACGGGGCACACAAGGTGCACGCGGGCGGGTTCTCCGCCTTCTTCATGGAGCTTTTCAATGCCCACTTCCATGGAGGAACCGGTGGCAAGGAGGGCGTCTGCCAAAATGAGGGTTTTCCCTTCAAGCGACGGGGTGGTGCAGTACTTTGCCTTTACCTTGAAATACCCCAGTTTTCCGGTGCTGCGGTAGGCCGATAGGAACGCCGTTTCCGCGTGGTCAAACATGCGGAGCATACCCTCCTGGATGGGAAGGCCGGCACGGAGAATGGATGCTATAACAAGCTGGGTATCAGGCGTTGAGACCTGTGCCACACCAAGCGGGGTTACTACGTCTTTCACTGAATACTCCAGGGTTTTGGAGATCTCATAGGCAAAGATTTCTCCCACGCGTTCAAGGTTTGTCCTGAAGCGGAGGCTGTCTTTCTGGATGCGGGCATCCCTGAGTTCCTGGAGGAAGATTCCCAGGACGGAATTGCTTTCCCCGATGTGGTTAACTTTCATGGCACAAGACTTGTTTCAGGTACAAATATAGAAAATTTCCTGAATTTTCACTACCTTTGTAAAGATGAAAACGTTAAGGCGCATACTCCTTGCCGTGGTCGCCGCTGCGCTTACCTGCCTTATGGCCGGAAGCTGCGGCGTCACCAAAATCAAGGATATCAAGCTTGTATCGGCCGGGGTGAAATACATCATCCCCACGTCTCTCCGCACCTTCGACGCCCGTCTGGAGCTTGGCGTGGACAACCCAGCCATGACATTCAACGTAAGCGGCATAGACGGCAGCATAAGGGTGGATGAAATCCCTTTTGCTACATTCACCGCCGGGGAGGTAACGGTTCAGGGGAAGCAAATCCTCCTGTATGAGCTCCCGTGCTCCATCACCCTTGAGCCCGGAATCAGCCTCCTGGATGTCCTGAAGCTATACACCCGCGGTTCCCTGGAAGGGATAAAGGCCGATATCAACCTTCAGGTTGCCTCCAAAAACGGCACCCTTAAAGCGCCCCTCTCATACAAAAACCTGGATTTAGCAGAATTCTCCAAATGATGAAACGCATACTCCTAATATTAGTTTTATCGGCCCTGGCATCTTTTGGCGCGGGGGCCCAGGACTCCCTCAATCTTGCCAGGATGGACTCCACCTACGTTGGAAAGAGCATCCTCTCAGTTATCGGCCCGGGAGCGGAAATAAACCAATCCTCCCAGGTGAGGCAGGCGCTCATTAACTATGTGGGCACCAATGCCGGGAAGGCCGTCCAGGGGTACAGGATTCGCGTTTTTTATGACAATTCCCCTCAGGCCCGCCTGCGCTCTGAGGCTATTGCACAGTCCCTCAGGGGCCAGTATCCGGAAACCGGCGTTTACCGCAGCTTTGAAAGCCCCAACTACAAAGTCACAATAGGGGATTTCCGCACAAAGGATGAGGCCCTCAGGATTTACAACGCCCTCAAGGGAACCTATCCCACCGCATATATTATTAAAGAGAATATCAACTTCCCCAGATAATGGCCGCCATCAAACAGGGAATGGAGCAGAAGCTCCAGCAAAAGCTCTCGCCGCTTCAAATTCAGACAATCAAGCTGATAGAGATGCCGGTGCAGGCTCTGGAGCAGCATGTGAGGGAAGTTTTGGCAGACAACCCCGTCCTTGACGATTCCCCTCAGAAGGGAGATCAGGAGAGGGAGGTTTCAATCTCTGAGGTTGAGGCTCAGGAGCAAAGCGGCGGTTCAATGGAGGAAAACTACGGCCCCCAGGATGACGACATCCCTTCCTACAACCTCCACGTGAACAACTGGGGCAAGGATGAACGCCCCCAGTACAACACCTTCTCCGTCAAGCAAAGCTTCACAGGCAGCCTGGAGGAGCAGCTCGGATACCGTAATCTGGACCCTCACCAGAGGGCCGTGGCAAGCTTTATCATCGGCTCGCTGGACGACGACGGCTACCTCCGCAGGGACATAGAATCCCTGGTGGATGACCTCGCTTTCCGCGCCGGGATTGAATCATCGGCCGAAGAAGTGGAGAAGATGCTACGCATTATCCAGGAGTTCGAGCCTTCCGGCGTTGGCGCCCGTGACCTCCGTGAATGCCTCATCATCCAACTGGAGGACAAAAAGCGCACGCCGTCCGTGGAAAATGCCCTGAAGGTGCTCAGGGAGCAGTTTGACGCCTTCAAAAACCGCCATTTCCAGAAGATAATGAGCCGCCTCCACCTTTCTGAAGATGAGATGAAGGCCGTGATGGATGAGATAAAGAGGCTCAACCCTTCGCCGGGCGGCCAGATAGATGATTCCTACGCAGACCAAGCCCAGCAGGTGGTCCCGGACTTTGTGCTTGAATATGAAAACGGGGAGCTCATCCTCTCAATGCCGCGTTTCAACATTCCGGAGCTCAGGATCAACCGCAAGTACTCTGAGATAATGGAAACGGGGAAGTATTCTGAATCTAAGGCCGATAAAGAAGCCGCCTCCTTTGTGAAGCAGAAGATAGATTCCGCCAAGTGGTTCATTGAGGCCCTGCGCCAGAGGCAGAACACCCTGGAAAGCACCATGCGTGCCATCCTGGAGTACCAGCATGACTATTTCATAGACGGTGATGAGTCGTCCCTTAAGCCCATGGTTCTCAAGGACATAGCAGAGCGCACCGGCTTTGATATCTCCACAATCTCCCGCGTTGTGAACAGCAAGTGGATAGAAACCCACTTCGGCATATTCCCGCTCAAATATTTCTTCTCTGAAGGCCTTGAAAATTCTGACGGTGAGGAGGTTTCCACC
>JAFZML010000138.1 GCA_017553255.1 Bacteroidales bacterium
GCACTCCGGATAACTACGTTCCTGGCATACTGGAATGAGTAATTTCCGTGAAGCTCATACCCGTCAATGTCAATATTTTCACAGTGCATGAAGATGTAGTTGGCGTCTGAGGTAACTACATTCCGGAGAGTTATGTCCTGGCAATCCCAGAAGGTTTCCTGGGCAAAAGGCATACGGACATTTTCCAGATACACCTCACTGATGCGCCTGAACGCCTTGGGAGCCTCAATGAGGGTGTCATACATCTTGCACCCGCGGGTGTACCACATGGCTGCCCGGGCACCTTCCCGGAAAACGCAGTCCCGGACGGTGAAACCGTCGCACTCCCAGAAAGGGTACTTCCCGGCAAACTCACAGCCCACAGCCTCAACGTTTGCGCACTCCTTTATGGCCGATTCCCCGGGGCCTATCCTCACCCCCTCCAGCCTGAGCCCGCCTTTCCTGCAGTACAGCGGCCGTTCTCCTTCAAAGTATTGATTTTTGATAGTCTCCATAACAGTACAAATATAATATTTTTCGGCCGATAATCCTTCGGCCCAGGCCGTGTTTGCACGTAAAACGCTCCAGAGGCCGATTTCACTGCCAACACGGCAAGGAAAAAGGGCATTTCGGCCAAAAACGCTGCCGTGTTTGCACTCAGATTGCGTATAATGAGGTTTTTACTGCCAACACGGCAACAAAAAAAAAAGACGTATATTTGCAGTGATGAAACGCGTACTGTGCATACTGGCAGTTGTCCTTGCGGCGGCGTGCTCCAAACCGGAAATTATTCCGGAAGAGGGGCCGCAGGAGACGGAGTCCGGAAGCCAGGACACAGGCCAGGGCAGTGGTGACCAGGGCACCCAGAAGGATGATAACACCCGCCTCATTCCCGTGCTTCCGTACAGCGGCAATGTCCCGGAAGTCCGTATCACAGTTACGGAAAAGGACTGGAAGGCCCTTCTGGACGCTTTCAACAAAAACAACAACACCCAGGATTATATCCCCGTAGACGTCCAGTACAAGGATGGCAGCCAAACGGAGGAAGTCCGGAAGGCGGGGCTGCGCCTTAAAGGCAACACCTCCCGCCGATACCCCGGTGAGGCCGGGAATCTCAACCACGTCCACTTCGGCCTGCATTTCAGCGAGTACGTGGAGGATCAGAAACTCCTTGGCACATCCCGCCTGGACCTGAAGTGGTTCAAGGATGACCCCGCGTATTGCCGGGAAGTGTTCTGCTATGACCTTTTTCAGAGGGCCGGGGTTTGGACAGCAATCACCGCGGGGTATACGCGGCTGTGGGTGAAAATCGGCAACAAGGAGACCTACATGGGCGTGTATGAGCTCATGGAACACGTGAAGGGAGATTACATAAAACGCCGCCAGAACCACTTCGGCGGCAAGGGAGGCCACCTCTGGAAAGCCCGCTGGGGAGCAAACCTGAAGGATCCCAACGCCTGGATGGGGGCCGATGACAACAAGTCGGACTATACCTACGAGCTTAAATCCACGGAGGCTGATTTCCCCGCCGCCAAGGTCCAGCTTCAGGAGTTCATCCGGAATCTGAATGGCAAGTCCGGAGATGATTTCTTTACCTGGGCGGCCCAGGCCATGGACGTTGAACTTCTCCTTAAAACCTACGCCGTAAACGTGGTTGTGGGCATGTGGGACGACTACTGGAACAACACCAACAACTACTATTTCTACTTCAATCCGGCCGGGAAGTTCTTCTTCATCCCGTACGACTACGACAACACCCTTGGCACCAGCCACAACTGCGGGGCTCAGGATGATGCTGGCCGCCAGAATCCCCTTAAGTGGGGCAGCAGTGACAACCCTCTAATAGTAAAACTCCTCCAGAAGCCGGAGTGGAAGGCACTCTATGTTTCATTTTTGAAAGAGCTTTGCGCCGGTGATTTCAATGCCGAAGCCTCCATGGCCCGCATCAAGGGGTGGCATCAGGTGATTGGGCCGTATGTCTCCAATGATACAGGGGAGGATATGGTAATAAAGGACCGCCCCGCTTCCTGGGGCAACCACGGTGAGTACCGCATCCTCTCCAGCGGCAGCAACAATTTCTTTACGGTTAAGGCTGCAACTGTTGGCGCTCTTTAGCCATTTCTGCCATTTTGTCAGTGAAAGCCCACATGGCACACGCCTTGTTTGAGATACACTCGCTTTGCTCGGTATGACATTGTGATCCCGCAGAGCAAAGCGAAGGAGAGAATCCCAAACGAATTGTTATTAAAACACAATAAACTATGCTTAGACCATTAGGAACAAGAGTGGTGATTGAGCCCAAAGAGGCCGAAACCATGACCGCCGGGGGTCTTTACATCCCGGACAATGCCAAGGAAAAACCCCAGCAGGGTGTGATTGTAGCCGTGGGCCCCGGCAGCAAGGATGAGCCCATGGAAGTAAAGGCCGGAGAAACCGTCCTTTACGGAAAGTACGCCGGCACAGAGGTCACCGTAGACGGCAAGAAGTACCTCATTGTTAAGCAGTCTGATATACTGGCAATCCTGTAGTATTTGAGATACACTCGCTTCGCTCGGTATGACATGTGTCATTCCGACTGAGAGTAGCGAAGGAGAGAATCTCATAAAGAACAATTATTATGGCAAAAGAAATCAAATTCAATACAGACGTCCGCGCCGCCATGAAGGAAGGCGCAGATGCACTTGCAAATGCAGTTAAAGTAACGCTTGGCCCTAAAGGCCGCAACGTTGTGATTGCAAAGAAGTTCGGTGCTCCCCAGATTACCAAGGACGGCGTAACCGTGGCAAAGGAAGTAGAGCTTGAAGACCAGTTCCAGAACATGGGCGCCCAGATGGTTAAGGAGGTTGCCTCCAAAACCAATGACCAGGCCGGTGACGGCACCACCACCGCAACAGTCCTTGCCCAGGCTATCATCAACGTGGGTCTCAAGAACGTTGCAGCTGGCGCCAACCCCATGGACCTCAAGAAGGGCATTGACAAGGCCGTGGCAGCCGTTGTGGCAAACCTCAAGGCCCAGAGCCAGCCGGTAGGTGAGGACTATTCCAAGGTAGAGCAGGTTGGTACCGTGAGCGCCAACAATGATGCCCAAATCGGCAAACTCATTGCCGATGCAATGGCCAAGGTAAAGAAGGACGGCGTGATCACCGTAGAGGAAGCCAAAGGCACTGAAACGGAGGTGAAAGTAGTTGAGGGAATGCAGTTTGACCGCGGTTATATAAGCCCTTACTTCATGACCAACGGAGACAAGATGGAAGCCGTTCTGGACGACGCCTACATCCTCCTCACAGACAAGAAAATCTCCAACATGGAGGACCTCATGCCCGTTCTTGAGCCCGTTGCAAGGGAAGGCCGAAGCCTCCTTATCATTGCCGAAGACGTTGAAGGCCAGGCCCTTACCACACTGGTAGTGAACCGCCTGCGCGGAACCCTCAAGGTTGCCGCCGTGAAGGCCCCCGGCTTTGGAGACCGTCGTAAGGAAATGCTCCAGGACATTGCCACCCTCACCGGTGCCGTAGTGATCTCAGAGGAGCGCGGCTTCACCCTCCAGAACGCCAACGTCCAGATGCTTGGTAAAGCGGAAAAAGTTACCATCACCAAGGAGAACACCACAATCGTGGGCGGCGCCGGAGACCAGGCTGCCATCAAGGACAGGGCCGACCAAATCCGCGCCCAGATTGAAACCACCAAGAGCGACTATGACCGTGAGAAGCTCCAGGAGCGCCTGGGTAAGCTGGCCGGCGGCGTAGCAGTGATCTATGTTGGAGCCACCACGGAGGTTGAGATGAAGGAGAAAAAGGACCGCGTAGACGACGCCCTCAACGCCACCCGTGCCGCAGTTGAGGAAGGTTACCTCCCCGGCGGCGGCGTAGCATACATCCGCGCCGCAGAAGCCCTCAAGGGCCTCCAGGGTGAGAACGAGGACCAGACCACCGGCATCCGCATCATCGAGCGCGCCATTGAGGAGCCTCTCCGTCAGATTGCAGCCAACGCCGGCGTAGAAGCCTCCGTAATCATCAACAAGATCCGCGAAGGAAAGGCCGATTTCGGCTACAACGCCCGCACAGATGAATACGTAAACATGTACCAGGCCGGAATCATTGATCCTACCAAGGTGGCCCGCGTGGCCCTGGAGAACGCCGCTTCCGTAGCCGGTATGTTCCTCACCACAGAGTGCGGCATTGTGGACATCCCTGAGCCCGCTCCCGCCGCTCCCGCCATGCCCGCCGGTGGCATGATGTAATTAGGTGCGTGGAGCTAAACGGTTGAAACACAGTAACTTATGCAAAAGAGGGTGCCGAAAAATCAGCACCCTCTTTTATGTAAACCCCTAACGATCAATCACTTACCTCCACGCATACATATGCGGGCGCGCGCTTGCCATTCAAAAATAAAGTGCTATCTTTGAATGTAAAACCAATAACCAATGAAAAAAGCTCTTATCATAGCCATAGCGGCATTTGCACTGGCTTCCTGCGGCGGCAGGGAGGCCGTGAAAACAGACCCCAGGGTAGAGGCCCTGATGAAACAGATGACCCTTGAAGAGAAAGTAGGACAGACCGTTCTTTTCACAAGTGACTGGACGGTAACAGGCCCCAGCATGCGCAGCGGGTATCTTGAAGATATCAAGGCGGGAAGGTGCGGCGCCCTCCTCAATGCATATACCGCAGACTTCACAAGGGAAGTCCAGAGGGTTGCCGTTGAGGAAACCCGTTTGGGAATTCCCATTCTCTTTGGCTATGACGTAATCCACGGATTCCGCACAATTTTCCCCATAAACCTTGGAATGTCCTGCTCATGGGACATCCCAGCCATTGAAGAGAGCGCCCGCATTGCTGCCGAGGAAGCCGCTGCGGCAGGCCTCCAGTGGACCTACAGCCCTATGTGCGACATCTCAGTGGAACCCCGCTGGGGCCGCATCTCGGAGGGCTCAGGTGAGGATCCGTACCTTGGCAGCCTTATCTCGGCCGCAATGACAAGGGGCTATCAGGGAGATGACCTCTCAAAGGACAACACCATCCTTGCATGCGTGAAGCACTTTGCAGCATACGGCGCCCCCCAGGCAGGTAGGGATTACAACACCGTGGATATGAGCGAGCGTTGGTTCCGTGAGTTCTACCTCCCTCCGTACAAGGCCGCTATTGACGCAGGAGCAATGAGCGTGATGGCTTCTTTCAATGAGCTTGACGGCGTTCCCGCCCATGCCTCCAACCACCTTATGAATGAAATCCTGAAGGATGAATGGGGCTTTGAGGGCTTTGTAGTGAGTGATTACACCGGCATCAATGAGATGATAATGCATGGTTATGCGGCCGATGAATCCCACGCCGCAGAGCTTTCCATGAACGCCGGCCTGGATATGGACATGATGAGCGCCGCCTACATGAACCATCTCACGGAGCTTGTAAAGAGCGGAAAGGTGAGTGAAAAGACTCTGGACAATGCCGTAAGGCGCATCCTGAATATAAAGGCAAAACTTGGCCTTTTGGACGATCCCTATAAATATTGTGACACTGAGCGTGAGAAGGAACGCACCCTCACCCCGGAGAACAAGGCCTTCGCCCGCCGCATTGCCGCAGAGAGCATGGTGCTTCTCAAAAACAACGGCGTCCTTCCCCTCAAAAAGGGAGAGAAAGTGGCTGTGCTTGGTCCTATGGCCGATACCAAGGACGATTTCCTTGGCTCCTGGAGAGGCGCCGGTGAGGTTGAGGCCGTTCCCGCCAGCATACTTGACGCAGTGAAGGAAGTTACCACCGTGGCAGCCCAGGCAAATAAGGTAATCCTTGTGCTTGGAGAACCCTGGAGCTGGACCGGAGAAGCCGCATCACGCACTTCAATCAACCTTCCGGAGGAACAGACGGAGCTCCTGAAATCCCTCAAGAAGCAGGGCAAAACCGTTGCCGTAGTGCTTCTGAACGGCCGTCCGCTGGATCTCAGCGCAGAGAGTGAACTCTCCGATGCCATCCTTGAAGCCTGGTACCCCGGCACAATGGGTGGTTACGCTGTGGCCGATGTCCTCTTTGGAGACTACAACCCCTCCGGAAAACTCTCAGTTACCTTCCCCCGCAACCTTGGCCAGGTGCCCATCTACCACTACGCCAAGAATACCGGCCGTCCGTACATCCACCCGGACGCCAAGTATGAATCCCGTTACCTTGACTGCCCCAACGAGCCCCTGTACGCGTTCGGCCATGGCCTTAGCTATACGGACTTTGAATATTCAGAGATTGGGCTTGACGTTTCAGAATTTAAGGCCGATGGAACGCTGACGGCAAAAGTTAAAGTGACAAATACGGGTTCAGTGGAAGGAACGGAAACGGTGCAGCTGTATATTAGGGACCTTGTGGGCAGCGTGACGCGTCCGGTGAAGCAGTTAAAGGGCTTCCAGCGCATTACCCTCCAGCCCGGGGAAAGCCAGGAAGTGAGCTTTACCATAGACAAGGAAATGCTGTCATTCTACCGCCAGGATATGACCTGGGGCCCGGAAACCGGAGATTTCAAGGTGTTCATTGGCGGGGCATCGGACAACGTAAAAGAAGCATCATTCAGGTATGAAATTTAAACTCCTACTCATAGCGGCGGCGCTTCTTGCCGCCTGCTCAACGTCAAAGCAGCTTCCGGACGATGAACTTCTGGACATTGTGGAAAAAGCCACAATAGGCTATTTCACAGACTTCGCAGACCCTTCCACCGGAATGGCCCGTGAGCGCAGCAACAATGACAACCCCATTGTGACCACCGGCGGCACGGGGTTCGGCATAATGGCCATCATAGCAGGCGCAGAGCGTGGTTATTATTCCCGTGAGGAAGGCGTTGCACGCATAGAAAAGATAGTATCCTCCCTTGAGCGTCTGGAGCGTTTCCACGGCGCCTGGGCCCACTGGTATAACGCGGAAACAGGGGAGCCTTTCCACTTCTCTGAGTTTGACGACGGCGGAGACCTTGTGGAAACCGCATTCCTGGTCCAGGGCCTCCTTGCGGCCCGTGCCTGGCTGGAGGAAGACAATTTCCCTCTGGCCGAGCGTTGCCATGAGCTCTGGCTTGGGGTAGAGTGGAACTGGTACACCCAGGGGCAGCCTGATGCCCTTTACTGGCACTGGTCCAAGAACTACGGCTTCAAGATGAATCACCGCATCACTGGTTATGACGAGACCCTCATTACCTATATCCTTGCGGCATCTTCTCCGTCTTTCCCCATTTCCCCGGAACTCTATGAGGCTTCCTACAAGAATTCCTCATATTATTATAACGGCAAGGAGTATTACGGCATCACCCTCCCTCTTGGAATGGAGCTTGGCGGCCCGCTATTTTTCTGCCATTATTCCTACCTGGGCTTGGATCCCAGGGGCCTGAAGGACGCCAAAACCAATTACTTTGAGCGAAACAAGGCCCACACCCTCATCCACAGGGCATACGCCATTGATAATCCCAAGGGCCACAAGGGCTACGGAGAGGATTTCTGGGGCTTCACATCCTCTGACGATCCTTACGTCGGCTACTGCTCACATCATCCCGGTACCCCTGATGAAAACGGCACCGTGAGCCCCACTGCAGCCATCAGTTCCATAGTGTACACCCCGGAGGAGTCCATGAAGGTGATCCGTCACCTATATTATGACATTCCGGAATCGTTCGGCCCTTATGGCTTTTATGACGCCATTAACCTTGAAGCGGAGCCTAGTGTTGTTGAGCACTACCTTGCTATTGACCAGGGCCCTGAGGCCGTCATGATTGAAAACTACCGCAGCGGCCTTCTCTGGAAGCTCTTCATGCAGGCTCCGGAAATTCAGGAAGGATTGGAAAAACTTGGATTTAGCTATGAATGATAGATCCTTCGCTTCGCTCAGGATGACAAAAACCCCAAGGATGACAAGCCTGTCATTCTGAACGGAACGAAGTGTAGTGAAGAATCTAAAATACCACATATTAATGAAACGAATACTAATATCACTTACCCTTGTACTGGCCTGCCTTCCGGCGTTGGCCCAGTACCAGGTAAAAGGCGTTGTTGAGGATGCCCTGGGGCCGGTAATCGGCGCCACCGTAATGGAAGCGGGCACCACCAACGGCGTCTCCACGGGCATTGACGGAGACTTTGTCCTCAACGTCTCAAAGGCCGATGCCCAGGTGGAGGTAAGCTGCATAGGCTACGCCACCCAGGTTTTCCCCGCATCGGCCGTCCCCGCCGTAATCACCCTCGGTGAAGACACCACCTTCCTTGACGAGGTAGTTGTGGTGGGTTACGGCACCCAGAAGGCCAAGGACCTCACAGCCCCCATCACCAACGTAAAGGGTGAGGAGCTGGCAAAACAGATTGCCGCAAACCCCATGAGCGCCCTCCAGGGCATGGTTTCAGGCGTCCAAATAACCCAGAGCGGTGCTCCCGGCGCAGGCCCTTCGGTTAAAATCCGCGGCGTGGGTTCAATTGGAGACTATGCCAACCCCCTGTACATTGTGGACGGCGCGTTTATGGACAACATAGACTTTCTCAGCGCCTCCGATATTGAGTCCCTGACTGTTCTTAAGGATGCATCGGCCGCCGCAATCTACGGCGTAAGGGCCGCAAACGGCGTTATCCTTGTCACCACCAAGAAGGGTGCAACGGGTAAGGTGAGGGTTGCTTATGACGGCTACGGCGGCGTTCAGGTCCCCACCAACATAATGCCCATGGCAAATGCCAAGCAGTACATCCAGATGTATAACCTGGCAAATCCGGACGATCCCTTTGAGACAGTTTATCCTGATGCCGTTAACACCGGTGTAAGTACGGACTGGTACCAGACCATGGTCAGGCCCGCCCTTACCCACAGCCATTCCCTGGACCTTTCCGGCGGCACTGAAAAGACAAACTACTCCGTGGGTCTCAGCTACTTCTACCAGGACGGTATAATGAATTACTGCAAGAACGACTACGGCCGTCTCAACTTCCGCGCCCGCCTGGATCAAACCCTTACAAGCTGGCTCAAGGTTGGGTTCAACACCGTTGTATCACGCTACAAGCAGAACAATCCAAATTCCAGCGTCTACTACCAGGCGTTTGTGAACCCTCCCGTTTACGGTGTTTACAATGATGCCAACGAGGATGCATATCCAGTGAAGTTCGACTCCCCTCAGCTTTACGGCTTTGCGGCGGCATTCGGCAACCCGGCGGCATCGGCCTACTATTCCAACAGCAGCAACAACGGCATCAAGACCGTTTTCAGCGCTTACGCGGAGGCCACAATTATCCCTGAAAAACTCAAATTCAAGACCGCATATAACCTTGATTTCAGCTTTGCCGACCAGCAGAGCTACACCCCTGAGCACAAGGTTGGCGGCTCCCAGGGCACGTCCGTTTCCAATTTCTCAAAAACGTACGCCTACGGCCTGTACCATATCATAGACAACACCCTCACTTACTCAGACCACGTGGGCGCCCACTCCTTCACGGCCATGCTGGGCCAGAGTACCCGTATGCAGTACAATGCCTGGCTCACCGGAAAAAGAAGCAGCGTCCCGGACTTCGACGCAGCCTCCCGCTACCTTGTGAACGGCTCCTACAAAAACCAGGAATCCTCAGATGGCGCCAGCCGCTACAACGGCCTTTCCTTCTTTGCCAGAGGCACTTACAACTTTAAGGAGAAATACCTTGCCACCGTCACGGTACGCGCGGACGGCAGTTCCAAGTACCAGGACAAGTGGGGCGTTTTCCCTTCATTCGGCCTTGGATGGAACATCTCGGATGAATCCTTCATGAAGGGTGCCTCCTCATGGCTCAGCTTCCTCAAGATACGCGCCAGCTGGGGTATGCTTGGCAATGACAACGTCCCCGCCAACGACATCAACATCGCGGGCCGCACGGGCGTAGATTCATCGGCCGTGTTCGGTGAAACCCTGGTAGACGGCCAGGGAGCCCAGACGGTTTACCAGAATTACCTCAAATGGGAGGTGGTTACGGAAACCAACGTGGGCGCAGACTTCGCGCTCCTGGACAGCCGCCTCAGCGGTGAGCTTGACTGGTACCGCAGGGTGACTGACCGCGTAGTTTTCCACGCGCCCGTAGCAACCGGCGGCGGTGTGGCCACCCTCCTTGCCAACAACGGCAAGGTGCTCAACACCGGCGTTGAATTCTCCCTCAAGTGGGCCGATAAGATAGGGGCCGATTTCAACTACAACGTTGGAATGAACGCCACCTTCAACCACAACGAGGTCCTTGCCCTGGAAGGCCGTGACAACATCCCCGGAGGTTATGTTAACAGCGTTGCATCCACCCTCACGCAGGTTGGATATCCCATAGGCGCATTCTGGGGCTACCAGGTAGACGGCGTTTTCCAGAGCAGGAAAGAGGCCCTGGCCGAGGGCGTCCCCACCCAGAAGGAAACCGGTGCCGGATACTTCGCATATCACGATTTTGCAGGCGCTGATGACGGCGGCCCCGACGGCAAGATCACGGACGCAGACCGCGTATACCTTGGCTCTCCGCTGCCCTGGCTCATGCTAGGCTTCAACCTTGGCTTCGAGTGGAAGGGGATAGACTTCTCAATGGTCATGAACGCCAATATCGGCAACAAGATATTCAACGCCAAGCGTCTGAACAAGCAGGTGTTCCCCGCCGGTAACTATGACTACGACTTCTATCTGAACGCCTGGAGCAAGGAACTTCCTTCCACCACATATCCTTCTCCCAAGGCCCTTTCCTCCGGTCTCATGGCCCAGTCAAACAGCTTCTGGATAGAGGACGGCTCAATGTTCCGCATCCAGAACGTCCAGATTGGCTACACTTTCCGCAATGTCTTCAAGACAGGCCGAATAAGGGTTTACGTGAGCGCCCAGCGCCCTCTCACCCTGTTTGCCTACAACGGTTTCACTACGGAAATAGGCGGTTCGCCCATCGATACCGGAATAGACTCGTCGTCCGTGTATCCAATGCAGGCCATCTATACTGCCGGTGTAAACATCAATTTCTAAGGAGGAAGAGTTATGAAAGCTAAATACATCATTATAGTAATTGCCCTTGCCGCAGCGGTATCCTGCCAGGATTTCCTGAACATACGCACGGAGGCCACAATGCCTTCCACCGGCATGGACTACACCAAGGCGGAGAACATCTTCCTTCCCGTAAGCGCCGCTTATGCCAGCATGCGCCTTGCCGAGGGTGAAGCACAGAACTACGTTGCCGTACTTGGAGTTCCATCCGACGACGACGACAAAGGCAGCGCAGCCGACGACGGCCCTACCGTGAAGGAGTTCGACAACTTTACCTACGGCCCGGAAAATTCCCACATAGGATATGTCTGGAGCATCTTCTACAATATAGTATCGGCCGCAAACTATGCGGTGGAGTCAATGGCCGAATTTGAAAAGGCCGCCACCTCCGACGAATCCAAGCAGCAGGTGAAGGAATGCAGGGCGGAAGCACGCCTCATCCGCGCCTACGCCTACTTCAACCTGGTGCGCCTGTTCGGCAGCGTCCCCCTCATAGACAGGACAATGGACTCCGGGGAGCTCTCATCAATGGAGGTGAGCTCGGTCCCGGAC
>JAFZML010000139.1 GCA_017553255.1 Bacteroidales bacterium
GATGGCCGTGTCCAAACCTGCGGCCGCAGCAAATGGACTCCCTGGCGTTATGCCAAGCATTACTTGCATCTAGTTGATGAGGGGAAGGAGGCGTCCCGGGGGGACTCCGTTCGCTTCGCTCACTCCGGCCCCTCCCACCGTTTCCTGCGTCCCCTTCGGGAACTTGTCTCCGGTGGGCCCCTCCCCCTACACTTGTCCGGGGGTGGACAAGCCCCCCGGGACGCCTCCTTCCCCTCATTAGACTCGTACCAGACTTATACGTTAAATGGGGCGTGCTTTCTGATTAAGACAGAGGTGTTTAGGAAAATGGGGTGGTTTGATGAACGCTATTTCTTTACGCCGGAGGATATTGCCCTTGGGCATAAGCTCAATGATGCCGGTTACACGGTTTGGGCCGTGCCGGGAGTGAATATTACGCACATTGCTGGAGGCTCCGTGTCACAGTTGGAGCAGGCCATTAAGCCTGCAAGGGTGAGGGGCTCAATGATATTCTACGGTGAGCCTCTGTGGCTGAAGTGCTTTGTGTGGTGCTTTGAGGCCCTCCGCCGCTTCAAATACTTCTTCCTGCCACGTAAAGGCCGGAATCTCATTATGGCCCAAACGGCCTGTAACGTACAGGAGGCCGTGTTTTCCCGTGAAACTCCCAAAGAATTGTTCATAAAGTTCAAGCCATGAGTAAAGTTCTTGTAATAGTTGTCACGTACAATGGAATGAAGTGGCTTGACCGCTGCCTTGGTTCTGTGTGTGGGGAAGACCTTTTTGTAGTGGACAATGACTCCACAGACGGCAGTGCGGACTATGTGCAGGGGCATTTCCCGGCGGCAAAGCTTGTGCGCAGCGCGGAGAACCTTGGCTTCTCCAAGGCCAATAACCTTGGCTTTCAGTATGCCCTGGATCACGGTTATGACTATGCCTATCTCCTGAACCAGGACGCCTGGCTGGAAGAAGGCGCGCTTGAGAAGCTGGTTGCCGCTGCGGAAGCACATCCGGAATATGCCGTCCTTAGCCCCCTACAGATGACTGATGGCTATAAGGATTATGATGAGCAGTTTAAAAAGATTCTTCGCTCCGCTCAGAATGACAATTCTGTGAAGCGTGTCATGGCGGCACACTGGCTGGTGAGGATGAAGGCGGTGGAGAAAGTGGGGCTTTTCAATGAGACTCTGTTCCCGTTATACGGCCAAGACGACGACTGGTGCACCAGGGCGCGCTACCACGGCTACAAGATAGGTGTGGTGCCGGAGGCGCGTGCGGTGCATGACAGGGCCCTGAGGAAGGAGGCAAAGGAGAAGGTGATTGACCGGAATTACAGGGTTGGGTCCCTTGTGAGGCTGTGTGACATTAATCGGCCCTTATGGGAGAGATTCCTTTTTGTCATGACATTTACCCTTGTCAAAACTGTCAAATATGTCAGTTTTCTGCCACTTGTTCGCTTCATTTCCATATGTAAGGCACTGCCAATTGTCAGGGAATGCAGGAGGCACGCGATTTGATAAATTGCGCCGATGTTCGTATATTTGTAGGATTTAGTAAATAATGTCATAATATGGCAGTAGCAGACATACTTAAGAAAATTTTCGGATCAAAGAGTGACCGTGACATGAAGGCCATCAAGCCTTATCTTGCCAAGGTCCTTGCAGCATACCCTGAAATAGACGCATTATCGGCCGATGGCCTGAGGGAGCGCAGTGCAGCCCTCCGTGCAAAGATATTTGAGGTTGAGAAACCCTTCGAGGACCGCATTGCGGAAATCAAGGCACGCATAGAGGAAGACATCCCCATTGAGGAGAAGGAAGCCCTGGCAACAGAAAGTGACCGCCTTGTGAAGGAAGAGGATGAAGCCATTGAGGTCATCCTCAATGAACTCCTTCCGGAGGCCTTTGCCATCATGAAGTCCACCGCACGCCGTTTTGCTCAGAATGAGACCGTTGAGGTTACAGCAACGGAGTTTGACAAGCAGCTTGCCGCAGAAAGCCGTGACTTTGTGGAGATTGCCGGTCAAGCCGGCAATGACGGCCCCGTCAAGGCCATTTGGCACAACCACTGGCAGGCGGGCGGCAATGAGATTACCTGGGACATGGTTCACTATGATGTCCAGCTCATTGGCGGCATAGTCCTCAACGGCGGTGTCAAGATCAACAAGGAGCAGCGCGGTATGATTGCGGAAATGGCAACCGGTGAAGGTAAAACCCTTGTGGCAACCCTTCCCGTGTTCCTTAACGCACTGGCAGGAAAGGGCGTTCACGTGGTTACTGTGAACGACTACCTCTCCAAGCGAGACTCTGAGTGGATGGGCCCCCTCTATATGTTCCACGGCCTTTCCGTAGACTGCATAGACAAGCATAAGCCCAACTCTGACGCCCGCCGCAAGGCCTACGAATGTGACATCACATTCGGCACCAACAATGAATTCGGCTTTGACTACCTCCGTGACAACATGTGCTCCCGCATGACGGACCTTGTCCAGCGCAAGCACCATTATGCCATTGTGGATGAGGTGGACTCCGTTCTCATTGACGACGCCCGTACGCCCCTTATCATCTCCGGCCCCATGGAGAAGGCTTCCGGGGATGAGCAGTTCATGGAATATCGGCCCTATGTGGAAAGCCTCTACAACAAGCAGAGGGCCCTTGTGAATACAACCCTCAATGAGGCCAAAAAGCTCATAGCAGCAGGCAATGAGAAGGACGGCGGTCTGCTTCTGTACCGCTGCCACAAGGGACTTCCCAAGTATCAGCCACTCATCAAGTTTCTCAGTGAGCCCGGCATGAAGGCCCTGATGCAGAAGACGGAAGCCTACTACATGCAGGACAATGAGCGTGAGATGCCCACAGTCACGGATCCTCTCTACTTTGTTATCAATGAGATACTTAACTCAGTTGATATGACGGATAAGGGCCATGACGCCCTTGCCGGAAGCGTGAGTGACCCCAACTTCTTCGTGCTCCCGGATATGGGTAGCGCCATTGCCGATATCACCCATGACGCCAGCCTCACTCCCGCAGAGAAAGCGGAGAAGAAGGACGCCCTTATGGAGGACTTCTCCCTCAAGAGCGAGCGCGTGCACACGGTGATTCAGCTCCTTAAGGCATACGCAATGTTCACCAAGGACATTGACTACGTCATTGTAGACAACAAGGTGAAGATTGTGGATGAATCAACCGGCCGTATCATGGAAGGCCGCCGCTGGAGTGACGGCCTGCACCAGGCCGTTGAGGCAAAGGAAAACGTGAAGGTGGAGGCCGCAACCCAAACCTTTGCAACCATCACCCTCCAGAACTACTTCCGTATGTACCACAAGCTTGCCGGTATGACCGGTACCGCAGAAACGGAAGCAGGTGAGTTCTGGGACATCTACAAGCTGGATGTAGTTGTAATCCCCACCAACCGCCCGGTTATAAGGGACGACCAAAACGACATCATCTACAAGACCAAGAAGGCAAAGTTCAACGCCGTCATAGACAAGGTTGTGGAACTCTCCAATGCAGGAAGGCCCTGCCTGGTAGGTACCACAGACGTTGAAACATCTGAACTCCTTGCCCGCATGATGTCAATGCGCGGCATCAGGGCCAACGTCCTCAACGCAAAGGAGCACGCCCGTGAAGCGGAAATAGTGGCCCAGGCAGGCCAGAGCGGCAGGGTTACCATAGCCACCAACATGGCCGGCCGTGGTACGGATATCAAGCTTACTCCGGAGGTCAAGGAAGCCGGAGGTCTTGCAATCATCGGCACCACCCGCCATGACTCCCGCCGCGTAGACCGCCAGCTCCGTGGCCGCGCCGGCCGTCAGGGAGACCCCGGAAGCTCCTGCTTCTACATCTCCCTGGAAGA
>JAFZML010000140.1 GCA_017553255.1 Bacteroidales bacterium
ATTCGTTGTCGTACCAGGCGCAAACCTTTACGAAGGTCTTGTCAAGCTGGATACCGGCTTTTTCGTCGAAGATGGAGGTACGGGCGTCACCGCGGAAGTCTGTGGAAACAAGAGCCTCATTGGTGTAACCAAGAACACCCTTGAGTTCACCCTCAGATGCTTCCTTCATTGCAGCGCAGATTTCCTCATAGGTAGCTTCCTTTGCGAGTTCGCAGGTGAGGTCTACGAATGAAACGTCACTGGTGGGAACGCGGAGGGACATACCGGTGAGCTTGCCGTTGAGTTCAGGGAGAACCTTACCCACAGCCTTTGCAGCACCAGTGGAGGAAGGAATGATGTTCTCCAGGATACCGCGGCCACCGCGCCAATCCTTCTTGGAAGGACCGTCAACGGTTTTCTGGGTTGCGGTTGCAGCGTGAACGGTGGTCATGAGGCCACGGACAACACCGAACTTGTCATTGAGCACCTTGGTAAGGGGAGCAAGGCAGTTGGTGGTGCAGGAAGCGTTGGAGATGATGGCCTGGCCAGCGTAGGTCTTGTGGTTTACGCCATACACGAACATGGGAGTTGCATCCTTTGAAGGAGCGCTCATGATAACCTTCTTTGCGCCGCCCTTGAGGTGAGCCTCTGCGAGCTCTGCGGTGAGGAAGAAACCGGTGGATTCAACAACTACGTCTACGCCAAGGGCACCCCAGGTGATGTTTGCGGGATCCTTCTCACAGAAGACCTGGATCTTGTTGCCGTCTACGATAAGGTAGTTGCCTTCCACTTTGATATCGTGGTTGAACTGGCCGTGCACGGAGTCATACTTAAGCATGTAAGCGAGATAATCAGGATCAAGGAGGTCATTGATACCTACAACGACGATGTCCTTACCGAAATTCTCAACGGCTGCGCGGAAAACCATTCTGCCGATACGGCCAAAACCGTTAATACCAAGTTTAATCATAATTTGAAACTAATTTATTTGTTTGTTAAACGATAATGCATTCTTATCGGGGCAAATTTACTAAATTTTTTACACACAGCAAAGATTTTTCTTATCTTTGCATATATGAACCAGTCAAAGCCACCCATATACCTTTTTACGGATGGAGCGGCCAGCGGGAACCCCGGTCCCGGAGGCTACGGAATCGTGCTCCGCTGCGGCTCCCTTGAAAAGGAAATCTCCGGTGGCTTCCGCCTCACCACAAACAACCGGATGGAGCTTCTGGCGGTTATTATCGGCCTTGAACAAATCAAATGGGAAAACGCTGAGGTTCACGTTGTTAGTGACTCATCCTACGTTGTCAAGGCCCTCAACGAAGGCTGGCTGGAGCAGTGGAAACGCACCGGTTTCAAAAAGAAAAAGAACGTGGATCTGTGGCTCAGGTTTGACGCCGTTTACCACAGGCACCGCGTGGCTTTCCACTGGATAAAGGGCCACGCCGGGCACCCGGAAAATGAGCGCTGTGACGCCCTTGCCGTGGCAGCTTATCACATGCCAAATCTCCCGGAGGATGAAGGCTACACCAAGGATGAATCACTGCTTTAAAGTCCCTCCCCCGAGGGGAGGGGTTTCGGGTGGGGGTAACGTGGGCAGACGCAGGGTTGGCTTGTGCGGATAATTGTGATAAGGTTGATTTGAAAATATAAGTTTGTTTTAGAGATAAGTTTCAATATGGCATTACCCAAACTCGTCGTCGGAATAACGCAAGGCGACAGCAACGGAATAGGATACGAAGTAATAATAAAATCCCTGGCCGATGAACGCAGCCTGGACTCCTTCACCCCTGTGGTGTACGGCTCCTCCAAGCTCATGGGCTTTTACCGGAAAACGCTCCACAACATTGACTCCATGGACATCAATGTTATCCAGAGCGCCAAGGACGCAAAGCAGCGCAAGGTGAACCTTGTGAACTGCCTCCCTGACAGCATTTACGCAGAGCCCGGCCAAAGCACGCCGGAAAGCGCCAAAAACGCCATCACAGCCCTTCAGGCGGCGGTAAAGGACCTGAAGGACGGCCTCATAGACGTGCTTGTGACCGCCCCCATCAACAAGAGGGCAATGAACGCGGAGGGCTTTGCCAACACCGGCCACACGGAGTATCTCCAGAAGGAATTCGGGGCCGATGACGTAACAATGATCATGGTCAGTGACCAGCTCAAGGTTGGCGTTGTAACGGGCCATATCCCCCTTAGGGACGTCCCCAAGGCCATTTCCAAGGACAGCATTGTGGCCAAGCTGAGGATAATGAAGGCCTCCCTGGAAAGGGACTTCGGCGTCAATGACCCCAAGATTGCGGTGCTGGGCCTCAACCCCCACTGCGGAGACGGCGGCCTCCTTGGGGACGAGGAACAGAATATAATCCTCCCCGCCGTGAAGGAAGCGCAGGCGCTGGGGATCCAGGCTTTCGGCCCGTACTCCCCAGACGGCTTTTTCGGCCTTGGAAACTATTCCCGTTTTGACGCAACGCTTGCTATGTACCATGACCAGGGCCTGGCGCCGTTCAAGGCCATTGCTTTTGCCGAAGGCGTTAACTTTACCGCCGGTCTCCCCGTTGTGCGCACTTCCCCGGACCACGGCACCGCGTATGAGATGGCCGGCCGTGATGAGGCAGACCCCCGCTCCATGATGAGCGCCATCTATACGGCAATAGACATCTTCCGCCGCCGCCTTCAGTACGACACCCTTATGGAGGGCCGCCTCAAAGAGGATTAGCCCCTATGGTTCCGGAGCTCATAGACAAGTACGTTTTCCTGGTCCAGACATTCATAGAGGCCGGGGATGCGGGGCTGTCCCTCCAGGAGCTTCAGGACAGATGGGAAGGCCGATACGGTGAACCTTATCCCCGCCGCACTTTCGTGAACCACAGGGCCGCCGTAGCGGAGGTTTTCGGCATTGAAATAAACTGTAACAGAAGCACCAACAGGTATTTCATAGACCGGGGGGAAAGCGCCGTGGACAAACGCGCAGCAACCCAGTACCTCATAGATACCTTCACCGTAAAAAGCCTCCTCACCCTTGGGCAGGAGCGCCTGAGCGGCCGTGTTAGCGTGGAGGAAATCCCTTCAGGCCATAAATACCTCACCACAATCATGGAGGCCATGCTGGAGGGCGCCGTCCTCACCATAGAATACAGGAAATACCTTAGCACGGAAACAGACGTCAGGACCATCCGCCCGTACGCCCTCAAGGAGTTTGAAAAGCGCTGGTACACAGTTGCCTACAGTGAGAGCGCCGGGGACCTCAGGACCTTCGCGCTGGACCGCATAGCCGGGGTAAGGCGCACCGGGAAGCGCTTCCGCATGCCGGAGGGATTCAACGTGGATGAGCTGTTCCAGTCCAGCTTCGGCATTTATCTCCCGGAGGGAGAAAAGCCTGTCCTCATTAAAATCCGCACCACGCTCCGTGAAGCGGCATACCTGGAGGACCTCCCCCTCCACCACAGCCAAATGCTGGTTTCAAAGGATTCAGACTCATGTATTTACGCCATGACTCTAATCCCCAACCCCGGCTTCATAATGGAGCTTTGTAAACGCGGGAACCGCCTGGAAGTCCTAGAGCCCCAAAGCCTCAGAGACGCCGTGAAAGAAGAATTGAAAAACGCTTTGAGTCAATATGAAAAGTCTTAAGTTCACCCTTGCAATGATAGCCCTGACTTGCGCTGTCGTTGCCTGCAAAAATTCCCAAATGAAACCACAGAAAGGTTACATCGGCCCTTCCAATATTGAGATTACGGACGGGCATATGACCCCGGAGGTGCTCCTTTCCCTTGGCCGCCTCTCAGATCCCCAGCTTTCACCGGACGGAAAAACCATCCTCTACGGCGTAAGCTACACTTCCATTGAGGAGAACCGCAGCGTCCGCAACCTTTTCACCATCCCCGTGGAAGGCGGAGACCCCACCCAGCTCACAATGGACGGAAAGAGCATTTCCAGCGCCCGCTGGAGCCTTGACGGCAACTCCATCTTCTTCCTCCAGGACGGGAAGCTTTGGGAGGCCCCGCTGAAGAAGGGGAAGCTTGGGAAGCGTACCCTCAGGGCCGATATCCCCGGCGGAATTGAGGATTACCTCCTCTCCCCGGACCAGACCCAGATGATTTACGTCACCGGCGTCCACAGCCATGTGGAGGTGCCTTCAGACACAGATCCCGCACTGGATAAAGCCAAGGCATACGCCACTGAGGACCTGATGTACCGCCACTGGGACCACTGGCGCACTGAGATTGCCCACAGCTTTGTTGCATGCCTTGTGAACGGCGTTGTCACTGAAGGCATGGACATCCTTGGAGATGAGCTTTTTGAACTCCCCAACGGCCCGTTCAGTGATATCGCAGACCTTGCATGGAGCCCGGACGGCCGCTACATTGCCTACTCCTGCAAAAAGCTCACTGGCAAGGAGTACGCCTTCTCCACCAACACCTGCATCTTCATCTACTGCCCCCTCACCGGGGAAACGTCTCAGGTCACCTCCCACGGC
>JAFZML010000141.1 GCA_017553255.1 Bacteroidales bacterium
AGCAAGCTTGCTTGGTCCCCAGCACGACAGTCTGTGGGAGGGATGAAGTGAGCGAAGCGAACGGAACCCTTATGCCCCCTGTCCCCCTTGCCCTACAAAGAGATGCCCGGTCAGGGTCGGGCATGACGGAAAATGGTTCGGTACGGTGGTATGAGATACGCTCGACTCGCTTCGCTCGCTCGGTATGACAAAAGAAAAAGATGCCCAGCACGAAGCCGGGCATGACGCAAGGGGGTCGGGCATGACGCAAGGGGGTCGGGCATGACGCGAAGGGGTCCGACATGACGTAAGGGGGCCGGGCATGGCGGGGACAATCGGCCTATTTAGTTATGGGCAAATTCTTGATTGTCAGGATTTTGGAACCGGCCGAACGTGGGTTATACACCTCGTAGACAATTTTAGCCAAAGTAAAAGCCGAGGCATATTCATCTACGTCATGCACAATTATGCGGACCTTACGGGGGATATCCCTGGGGATGTCAATCTTACCTCCGTACGTCCCGGGGCCATCCTTTGAGAGGGCATTCCCCGTGTACTCGTTCCCTTCATCGTCATATATTTTGGTGGCCCAGAAATCAAAGTATATGCTTTCGTAGTTCCCTTGGTTTGTGATCATAAGGTCAATACAGACATTGTCACCCTGGGCGAAAGCCCTTTTGACCTGCACATCAAGATCGGGAGTATCTACGCTCACCTTCACCTGAGAGAAGGCCGGGAGCAAGGCTGCAAAAAGCAGCAATGCGGAAAGTAAAAATCTTTTCATCGGCTAATCTTTTAATTCTTTATTGCATATCCCTAAGCCGGACATCGATGCCGGGGAGGAGGGACGGCAGGGCCGAAAGGTCCGTTTGTGAGAAGTGATATGGAATGAGGATGGCCGGGGCAAGTGTCCTGGCGGCGGCAACGCACTGCTCCACAGTCATGGTATACGGCTGATTCACCGGCAGAAAGGCAACGTCAACGCCCTTCAGGGCAGCCATTTCAGGGATGTCCTCCGTGTCTCCCGCAATGTAAATGCGAAGGCCGTCAAACGACAGCACAAAGCCGTTGTCCCGGCCCTTGGGGTGGAACATGGTTCGGCCTTCTGAGTAATTGTACGCGGGAACGGCGTCCAAGTGTACGCCGCCAGGGAGCTCAAAAGAATCACCGTTATGAAGGGCAACGCCTTTGCCGAGCATCTCCGCGCATCGGCCATTGGTCACAAGGACAGTCTTGCCTTCTTCAGACAGCGACTTAATTGCCTCAGGGTCAAAGTGATCCGGGTGCTCATGGGTGACGAGGATAGCATCGGCCTTGGAAAATTCCGCAGCGTAATCCGTGGGCTTGCCGTACCCGCTCACGGGGTCCACGTGGAACGACAGGCCTTTGTATGAAATGGCTAGGGTCCCGTGCTTAATGAGCGTGACGCTCACCGGAAGGCCCCCGTCCGTGATGAAAGTCTCTACGGCATAAGTAGTTACCGGCCGATTCTCCCCCGTCCACGCCACATACCCTCCAAGCATGTTGCTCACCTTATAGCCTGCTTTGGAGAGCTTTGCGGCAGCCTCGGCGCTCCTGCGTCCGCTTCGGCAATAAACCGCAAGGGGAGTGTCCTTGGGATATGCCCGCTCTATCTTTTCAATGAAGTCCTGGTCAAACCAATTGACATTGGATGCACTCTGAAGATGCCCCGCCGTATATTCCTCCGGTGTACGCACGTCCACCACCGCCATGGTGCCGGACGCAACGGCGCTAGCGAATTCCTCTGTGGTTAGATTGTTATACGCACCGGAACACGCGATGCATCCCAGAAAGGGGATAAGCGAAATAAGTTTTTTCATCACTCTATAGTTTGGCGCCAAGTTATAAACAATTCCCCTTATCTGCAAATATTTAACAGCGTTGTATCACGTTCCGGGAGATTGTCATTAGTCCCTAAATACGGTTTTTCGTCCCTAATCCGTTGAAACGTAAAAATGTTTTTTGTGATTCTGGGTTTTCTGCTATTGTATGTATATGTTTGCCATGTTCCCGCTGCGGAACTAATGTGAAAATAATTGCAAAATGATATAAATATGCTATCTTTGTCACATCAAAACAACAAACATTATGTCAACAACTGCTATATCTATCCGCCTTGATTCAGACATCAAAGAACAATTTGACAAACTGTGCAAAGAGTTTGGAATAAGCACAAACGCCGCTTTTAACCTGTTTGCCAGAACTGTGGTCCGTGAAAAGGCCATACCATTCACAATTACGCTCTCTAGTAATGTGAACGGAATTCGTGCACAGGAAGCCCTTAACCGTATTCAAGCTCTGTCGGCCCAGGAAGACCATGAATGGACCGACGAAGAGATAGATCAACTTATTGCCAACCATAGAAAACACTGAGACTTTCCGAAAGTTAAAACGCAGTTTGGGGTTTGTGGGGCCGTTTTTGCGGTTTACCCCATGTTCACAGGCTGGGGTAAACGACACCACCCCGCATTAGAGTGTGTTCTGTGAGGGGTAGGTGCGGTTTAAGTTTCGGAGAAGAGGCACGGGGCATCAAGGCAGGGAGCGGAAGGGACAGGGCGGGGGGCTTGTGCACCCCCGCACAAGGGTAGGGGGAGGGGCCCGCAGGATGACGGAACGGGGAGCAAGCTTGCTTGGTCACCGGAACGGCAGGCTGTGGGAGGGGCCGGAGGGAGCGAAGCGACCGGAGTCCCCCCGCCCTGTCCCTTCCGTCCCTGAAAAAGAGATGCCCGGTTTTATTTTTCCCGGATTATTTGTAACTTTGAGGAGCTAATAACCAAAACCATTTAATATGAAAAAGTACATCGCAGAGTGTCTGGGCACATTTGTCCTCACTTTCCTCGGTT
The DNA here is from genome assembly GCA_017553255.1 of Bacteroidales bacterium. Classification (GTDB taxonomy): domain Bacteria; phylum Bacteroidota; class Bacteroidia; order Bacteroidales; family UBA932; genus Cryptobacteroides. Next base: position 2,844 of record JAFZML010000141.1, read on the forward strand.
GCGGCACCGCCATGTTCCTGGGCTGCACCACTCCCGCCGGAGTAGTTGGAACAGCTATCGCTTTTGGTCTTGCAGTTGTTGCCATGGCATACACCATTGGCGGAATCAGCGGCTGCCACATTAATCCCGCCATCACCCTGGGCGTTGCCCTGAGTGGCCGAATGGAATGGAAAGATGCCTGTGGCTATTGGATTGGCCAGATCATTGGCGGTATCCTTGCAGGCGCTTGCCTTCTCCTTGTTTCCAAGGTTGTTGCTGCTCCGGATCTTACCGGCGCTCTGGGCTCCAACGGCGTTGCAAATGCAGGCGGCGTATGGGGTGCATGCCTTGTAGAGGTTATCGCAACCTTCCTGTTTGTGATTGTTGTCCTTGGCACAACGGATTCCAAGACAGGTGCTGGTAACTTCGCTGGCCTGGCAATCGGCCTCAGCCTCATCCTTATTCACCTTGTTTGTATCAACCTCACAGGTACTTCCGTGAACCCTGCACGTTCAATTGGCCCCGCACTGTTTGCTGGCGGACAGGCCCTGAAGGACGTTTGGGTATTCATCTGCGCTCCCCTTGTGGGCGGTGCACTGAGTGCCATTATCTGGAAGGCAATTGCCTGCGAAAAGAAGTAGCCCGCCTCAAATGGTGGAGGCTAAGCGCCTCACTATCAATACGTTACAGAGGTTTCTACCAGAACTTTTTCTGGTAGAAACTTTTGTAAATACTTGTGCCACAATAACTTAAGCTCCACCAAAGGGGGAGAAATATAAAGGGATTTTTGTATATTTGCGGGTATGAGACGGATAGTAATAATTACAATAACCATTCTGGCGGCGCTGCAGGTAAGGGCGCAGGAGCTTATTGTGTTTGACTCCCAAAACCTTCACTGCACGGACTCTGTGCTGGTGTTTTCCCCGCAGGCAACGGCAGAGAAAGACCTTCCAACGCTTTTCCTCCTTCACGGATTCAGCGGCAAGTACTCCGACTGGAGCACCCACATGGACATCCAGGCGGCCTCCAACAACAGCGGATTCCGCATCATTTGCCCGGACGGCTTCTATAAGAGTTGGTACTTCAACGACGCCAATCCCGCCAACATGCAGTGGCGCACGTTCTTCTGGGAGGAATGCTGGCCGGAAATGGAAAAACGCTACGGATTAAAGGCCGATAAAACCTTCATCGACGGCCTCTCCATGGGCGGTCACGGCGCAATTAACCTGTTCCTGGATTACCCTGAACGCTTCCGGGGCGCGGGCTCAATGAGCGGTGTCCTGGGGCTCCACCACTCCGGCGGCTCCCAGAAAATAATCCCGGAAATACTTGGCGTAGAGTCAATCCTGGACCCGGTGTGTACGGCAGAATCGGCCATAAACCGCCTTGAAAGGATTGCCGAAAGATGCGGTGACGCAAAAAAGATTGTCCTCATATCCTGCGGGACAGAGGACAAATTCATGACTGCGTCTCAGGAATTCGAGCAGCGCTGCACGGAGCTTGGCGTCCCCCACATCACGCTTTACTCCCCGGGAAAGCACAACTGGCCTTACTGGGTGTGGCTTCTGCCCTACCACCTGCAGTTCTTCTCCGAGGCCTGCCAATAGCCTCTACAGCAGCTCCATAAACTTCTGCATACCCACGGTGGCTACGGCCTTGATGTGGGTGATGCGGCGGTCATAGACCTGGACATCGGCGGGATCTATCAGATAGATGGGTGCCGCCGATGGTGCGTATCTGTACAGCCCCGCCGC
>JAFZML010000142.1 GCA_017553255.1 Bacteroidales bacterium
AGCCAGTTTCCGTGCTCATCGTGCGCCAAACAGCGGTGATAAGTACAAAAAACGCCAAAAAGTGTACTTAATTGCAGCCGAACCGTGCCGATGAGTACGATTATCGCCCTAAACTGCACTTATCTCCGGCAAAACGGTTGCGATAAGTACAAAAATCGGCATTAAATGTACTTGATGCGAAAGGCTATATCAGACACACGCAAAAACCAGTGCCGAATAGGATGCTGAGGAGGAATGTGGACATCACCAGTAGCGGCAGCATGGGGTCAAGGGCCTCTCCGGAGCGCTTCCAGACGCCTGCGAGGTGAAGGACATATAGCGGCAAAGTTGCAACCCACATCCAGTGCCATGCCGATGGCCAGCACAGGAGGCAGTACGCTGCCATAAAGACCCAGCCGCAGACAATCAGCACTGTCTGGTAGATTTTGGAATTGCGTTCCCCAAGTTTCATGGCAACGGTAGTACGGGTGGCGCGGTCCGTTTCCATATCGCGGATGTTGTTCACATTTAGAACGCCCACGCTGAAGCAGCCAATTCCGGCGGCCGGGAAAAGGAGTTTCCAGTGAAGGCCAACGCCGCGAGTGCACACAAAATATGCCCCCAGCACAGCCACAAGGCCGAAAAACAGGAACACATAGATATCTCCCTTAGCCCTGTATCCATAAGGATTATGCCCCAGCGTATATTTCATTGCCCCGGCAATTGCGGCGGCGCCAAGGATAAGTACCATAATGGGCGTAAGGTCCAGTAGAGTACCAAAAGCCCTCCATGTCATAGCCGTCCCAAACACCACGCAAAGGCCCACAAAGATACCAATGAGCACCTTCATGTCATTTATAGTGAGTGCCCCGCTGTTGAGGCCATATTCCGGCCCCTGCCTTTCTGCGGTGTCAGTGCCGCGGAGAACATCTCCAAGCTCATTTGAGAGGTTGGAAAGAATCTGGAGACTGACTGTTGTGAGGACTATGAGAACAGCCACCTGAATATCAACTATCCAGTCCGCCACCGCTAGAAGTATACCCAGGAGCACCCCCGCCATAGATAGCGGAAGCGTCCTCAGACGCATGGATTTTATTGCCGCCGATACTTTCATTTCAAGGAAATCAATTTTCATACAAAGATAGCTTTTTTGCCAATACCCCAGTTCACGGTTATCTTGAAAAAGTTCTTAAGTACGTTTAAGGCCGATTTTTGTACTTGTCGCAACCGTTTTGCCGGAGATAAGTACAGTTTAGGCCGGTTTTCGTACTCATCGGCACGGTTCTGCTGCAATTAAGTACACTTTCGGGCGTTTATTGTACTTATCACCGCAGTTTTGCCGAAGATGAGTACGGAAAACGGCGCGGTTATTCAGACAAATTCATTATATTTGTATCTCACAAGAGCAATAACCGCATATCTCTATATGAAAACCAACCAAGAACTCAAAACAATTGCAACGCAGATCCGCCGGGACATTCTCCGTATGGTATGCCTTGCAAAGTCCGGTCATCCGGGCGGTTCAATGTCTTCCACAGACTTCCTCACGGCCCTTTACTTCAATCACATGAAGCATGATCCCGCAACGTGGACCCGTGAAGGTAAAGGCCAGGACATGTTCATCCTCAGTGCCGGTCACATGACCCCGGTGTACTATTCCCTGCTCTCCCGCGCCGGATATTTCCCGGTTCAGGAACTTGCATCCTTTCGCCAGATGGGAACCCGCCTCCAGGGCCACCCTTCAGTGCGCAAGAACCTCCCCGGTGTGTTCCAGGCATCCGGCTCACTGGGCCAGGGCCTCAGCGCAGCGGCGGGCTTGGCACTCGGCAAAAAACTGGACAAGGAAGACAACCTTGTCTGGTGCCTCTGCGGAGACGGTGAATCCGAAGAAGGCCAGATCTGGGAAGCCGGCATGTTTGCCGTTTTCCACAAGCTGGACAACCTCATTGCCATGACAGACTGGAACGGCAAGCAAATTGACGGTCCCGTGGAAGAAGTCTCCGGAGAAGGAGACCTTGCCGCCAAGTGGGAATCCTGGGGATGGAGAGTTATTGTGGCCGATGCCCATGACTTTGACGCCATAAATCAGGCATTTGAACTTGCCAAGGCCGGCAAGGACAGCGGCGTTCCCACCATGATTCTCTGGAAGAGCGAAATGGGCCACGGCGTAGACTTCATGGCCGGCACCCACAAGTGGCACGGCAGCGTTCCCAAGCCGGAACAGCTTGACAACGCCCTTAAACAGTTAGGTGAAACCCCGTTGGGTGATTTTTGAGATACACTCGCTTCGCTCGGTATGACAGAAAAGAATGTCATTCCGACTGAGCGAAGCGAAGGAGAGAATCTCAAATTAAAGTTTTTTGATTTATGAAAAAGTACACAGATACAGGAAAGAAAGACACCCGCAGCGGATTCGGCGTGGGTCTTCTGAAGGCCGGTCAGGCAAATCCCAACGTGGTGGCTCTCACCGCAGACCTAAAGGGCTCCCTCAAGATGGACGCCTTTGCGGCAGAATTCCCGGAGAGGTTTATCCAGTGCGGCATTGCTGAAGCCAATATGGTTGGCGTAGCGGCAGGCCTTGCAATCACCGGAAAGATCCCTTTCATCGGCTCATTTGCAGAATTTGTGACAGGCCGCGTATATGACCAGCTCCGTCAGGAAGTGGCATACGGCAATACCAACGTAAAAATAGCCTCTTCCCATGCCGGAATTACCCTTGGTGAAGACGGCGCCACCCACCAGACCATGGAGGACATAGCCCTCATGAGGGCCCTTCCCGGAATGGTGGTGCTCAACCCCTGCGACTTCAACCAAACCGTCCAGGCCACCATTGCCGCTGCAAAGTACAACGGCCCCGTTTACCTTCGTTTCGGACGCCCTTCGGTGCCCAACTTCACCCCGGAGGACCAGCCCTTTGAGATTGGCAAAGCCATTGTCATGAATGAAGGCAAGGACGTCACAATCTTCGCAACCGGCCATACCGTTTGGGAGGCTCTCCTTGCCGCAGACGCCCTTGAGGCCGATGGAATTAAGGCCGAAGTAATTGACCTTGCCACCATTAAGCCCCTGGATGAGAAGGCAGTTGTGGAATCGGCCGCCAAGACAGGTGCCGTAGTTGTGGCCGAAGAACACAACATGGCCGGAGGCCTTGGAGAGGCCATTGCCGGAGTGCTTGCCCTGCAGCGTCCCACCCCCATGGAGTTCGTGAACGGAGCAGATAAATTCGGCCAGTCAGGCACACCTGCAGCGCTGATGCAGGCGTACGGCATTGACGCCGCACATATTGCAGAGGCTGCAAAAAAGGCTGTTAATCGGAAATAATCAGGCCGTCCCGCATCAGGCAGGTGCGGTCACAGAGTGAGGCCAGACCGGGATCATGGGTAACTATGACAAAGGTCTGGCCCGTTTTTTCCCTGAGCTCAAAGAAAAGCTTGTGGATTTCTTCCTTTGTGCGAGAGTCAAGGTTTCCGGTGGGTTCATCGGCAAAAACTATTGCGGGAGACATCTGGAGCGCGCGGGCTATAGCAACACGTGAAAGTTCACCGCCGGAAAGTTCCGATGGCTTGTGCTCCAGCCTGTGCCCAAGGCCAACGGTCTCAAGCAGCTCCGTAGCCCTCTGACGTGCCTCACGGCTGCTTTTTCCGCCAATGAGGGAAGGGATCATCACGTTTTCAAGGGCGGTGAATTCAGGGAGAAGATGATGGGCCTGGAAAACAAAGCCAATGCGGCGGTTTCGGAAATCGGCCAAAGACCTTGCGCTTAAACCAAGCACATCCGTGCCGTCAATGATGAGGCTGCCGCTGTCTGGCGTTGACAGGGTTCCAAGAATCTGAAGCAAAGTGGATTTTCCGGCGCCGGAAGCCCCCATGATGGCCACAACCTCCCCTTCCCTGGCCTCAAAATTCACGCCTCCAAGGACCTTGAGCGGCCCGAAGGACTTCACTATGTTTTCCGCCTTGATAATCATGTCGGGGTGATGTGACTCGAACACACGACCCTCTGGTCCCAAACCAGATGCGCTAGCCAACTGCGCCACACCCCGATTCAACGTACAAATATACGTTGTTTTGCTTGTTTCTCCAAATTAGCGCCGTACGGGCATAGCGTGGCCGGAAGTCTTGAGGGCCTTGCGGTCAAGCTCACCATCGGAGAGTACCTGCTTACCATTAATAAATACGCGGCTTATGCCGAATGCCTTGGTCTGGTCCGGGGTGGCGGCGGCCATTTCGGCCTCATCGAAGACGGTAAGATCGGCATAAAATCCGGGCTTGAGGTATCCGCGCTCGGGGATGGAGAAGCGGTCTGCAACCGCGCCTGTCATCTTGCGGATGGTGCGAGGCATAGTGTCTCCGTGGCCCAGGAGGGAGCTGCGGATGAACTTGGGGAAGCAGTCGTAGATGGCGGGATTCTGAATGCCGAAGTCCTCTACCCAGGCGTCCGTCATATAAAGGACGTTATCCCGCTTGGACTGCCACTCGATGATCTCCGGGGTACTGTAGGGGCCCATGTTTGCCCGTCCGTTAAAACCGGACATCTCACAGAGCTTCATATAGGTTTCGAAGCCGGACTTGTGCCATTTCCGGGCTATGTCACGCACACTCTTGCCCTCGTATTCCTCCAGTCCGGGGCCCAGGTATGCAATCTCTATGTCTTTCCAGCCGAAGCCCAGCATCTTCAGGATCATGCCGTTGCAAACGGTGAAAAGGCGAAGCTTGTTCTTGGGTTTAAGACGCTCCTGAGGAGACAGCTCCATGAACCAGCTGGGCAGGAACACAGTCATCACGGAGACGCCAAGGAGCTCATTGTAGATATCGAACCAGGCATCCACGCCTTCCTTCCGGAGATCATCAATCATCCGGTGAAGCTCATCCTTGCTCTTGAAGGTGCCTGTGCCCACGAATATGGCATGAGAATACTGCAGCTTAAGGTGCGTGCCTTTAGCCATTTCCACAAGCTCGTCCATGGCGCGGAGGTTATGGGGCCTCCCGAAAAGTGGCTGATAGTCCATGGTTAAGGCCGATAAAGCCCTGGCGTGGACAGTGAGCGGACGGTTATATTTTTCTGCCAGAAGGGCAACGTCCCGGGTTTCCGCCACATCGGCAAAACGGCCGGGGACGTACATCATACCCAGCGAAAGGCCGCAGGCGCCATCCTTAAGGCCCTGCTCCATGAGGCCCAGCATACGCTCTTTTTCCTTGGCGTCCGGCTTACGGCCCTCCACGCCCATAACGCTTGTACGCGCCGTGCAGTGGCCCACCAGAACTGCTATATTGCAGGGATTCTTGCGGTCTATTGCCTTGAAGAAGGACTTTACATCAGGGTACACGCCGGTTTTGTCATCTCCGCGGTAACCAAAAAGACCGCCGCCCACCTTATCTATATACGGAGTGTCCGGCTCAAAGCCCACGGCAGAGAGGCCGCAGTTACCGGTTATGAAAGACGTTATACCCTGGCGAATAAAAGGCTCCAGATACTTCAGAGGGTCCTTCTTGATGCAGAACCAGTCGTTATGGGAATGTGCGTCAAAGAAACCGGAAGAGACGCTAAGGCCGTCAAGGTCTATTACAGTGTCTGCTTCTTCCTTGATGTCCGGCCCCACGGCCACAATCTTCTCATCTTCAATAAGGACGTCTCCCGTGAATGGTTCTGCGCCCGTTCCGTCGTAAATCTTTCCGTTTTTCAGTAATGTTCTCATATTGGCAGAGGTTTTAGTTCTATAAAGATACGGAATTTTTCTTAAAGTTTGCCGTGTTTGCAGCCAGATTGCTCCTACGGGCGTTTTTGGTGCCAACACGGCAGCGTTTTTCACGAAAAAGGCCGATTCCCTTGCCGTGTTGGCAGTTAAATCGGCCTTATACGCGTTTTACGTGCAAACACGGCCGCAAGCCATGAGGAGCACCCGCCGCAAAGGGCTAGTCCAGACCGCCGTTGAGGGCGTAATCGGCCTTTACCTCTTCATAGAAGGCGGCCTTGGCGGTTTCAACGTACGGATTGAGCCAGAGGAACCCTATGCCGGCAGTGAGGATGCACAGAATGAACCACCCAAGGAAGCCAAGGTACAGCCACAGGAGGTCAAACTTGTGGCCGCGCATCATCATGCGGCTGCGGTGGATGGCTTCATTTGCGCTGAGCTCAGGATTCTCTTCCAGGATGTAGGGCGTCATGGCATAGGAGAATGCCTTTATGATGCCGGGGATTATGAAGAGAAGGGTCCAGAGTGCTATGAAAATGCTCATAAGGAGCATACCCCATACCTTATGCCAGTAGTTTGAGAACCCTATATGCAGGGAGTTCCATAGAATCCGGTTGTCTCCTACGGCGAGGAGTTTCCTGAAGGCGTTCATAAAGCCCAGGGTGAAGGGCATGAAGATCAGGAATTGCAGAAGTGTGGTAAGGAAGCTGGTCCTGGAAGCTTTCTGCTGGAGTGCAAGAAACTCCGGAGAACTCAGGGCGTTTGTCATCTGATAGATGGAGCCGGAAGCGTGGCCACTGAGGGCAATCATCTCCTTCTGCATCATAGTGCTTGTATAGGCCGAAGGACCCGTGAAGCAGGAGAGAATGAGTATATACACAAGAGTTGCTATCACGGCCTTGCCCCAGTTCCCGCGAAGGGCGCCAAGGGCTGCATTTTTGAATTCCTGATTGGTTTTCATATCTAATAGATGCTTTTAAACTATCACAAAATTATACAAATTTTTGTATATTCGCATAATAAAAACAAACTGTACTATGACTTTAGTTATCATCCTTGCCGTTCTGGCAGTTCTTGTGATTTGGATTATCGGCGTACAAAACCGCCTTGTTAAAAGCGACGAACTCTGCAACAATGCCCTGAAGCAGATAAACGTCCAGCAAATAAGCCGCTTCGATGCCCTGAAGGCCCTTATAAAACTCACCAGGGAATATGCTTCCTATGAGGCAGATACCCTTGAGAAGATTGTGAAGGAGCGCAAGATAGTGTCTTCCCCCAATCCCACTGCGGCCGATATCAACGCCAACGAGGAAGCCCTTGCCGCCATTGGCGCAAAGCTCATCGCCGTGGCCGAGGCTTACCCGGACCTCAAGGCCAGCGCCAACTATCAGCAAACCATGAAGGACATCAAGGACTACGAAGAAAACGTACGCCTGTCCCGCATGACTTTCAACGACACCGTAACCCGCTTCAACCAGCAGGTCCGCGTATTCCCCACCTC
>JAFZML010000143.1 GCA_017553255.1 Bacteroidales bacterium
GCCCGCCGCACAATCCGTATAGCCAAGGAGAACATCTGGTTTGCTATCGGCATAAAAATCCTTGTGCTGGTTCTGGCCACAATGGGCCTTGCAACCATGTGGATGGCTGTTTTTGCCGATGTCGGCGTAACCGTTCTGGCCGTCCTCAATGCCATGCGCGCACTCCGGTCCTAAGCTTCAACCATAGCAAGAGTTGCTACCGATATCCTTACGGAGGGCCCCAGGGCTCTCCGTAACGTTATCCAGCATTCAGAGAGCGTTGCGCCGGTGGTAAAGGTGTCATCTGCCACCAGGATATGCCTGGCGGGAATCCTGTGCCTTACCCGGAAGGCCCCGGAGATATTCCGTAGGCGTTCCTCTGCGTCCAGGGTGGTTTGGGTATGGGTGCTTCGGCCCCTTTTCAAGACGTCTGTCCGGAGATTCGCTCCAAGGCATTTGGCAAGCTCCTCCGCTATGACCTCCGCCTGATTGTACCCGCGCCGGAACTTTCGCATCCAGTGCAGCGGCACCGGAATTACCGTGTCAACATCCTGAAAGTGAGGCGCCTGAGCCATGCGCGTGCCAAGAAGATTGGCAAACCACCTCCCGGCCCCAATGTTCCCCTCATACTTCAGGGCCTGAGGGATACGCTTGTAGGGGTTCTCATTATGGTAATAGAGAAGGGAAGCCGCGAATGCATACTCCATCTTCTCATCTGGCGCACGTATGCGTTCCAGCGTGGCGTTGAAACGGTCTGCCATCATGTTGTGGGGCTGTTCCCACGTATAGGTGAGGGGAAGGTCTGCGGCGCACCAGATGCACAGCTGCTCCTCCCTTGCTCCAAGCTGCCGGCCGCATACAATGCACTCCCGCGGCAGCAGCAAATCTGTAAGTTCACGTATCATGTGGGCAAATATACAAAAGGCCGAAATTGTCGGTGGAAGCTAAGTGCCTAAGTGTCAGCGCGTTACAGGATCTTCTGGTAGAACTTTTTCTACCAGAAGATCCTGTAAGTGACTGAGTATGAGCATATTAAGCTCCACCGCAAGGGGAGAACCAGAAGGGGGAGGAGGGGCCGAAAGGGGCACAGTTGCAAAGGAGCCAAAAAAATGGTATTTTTGTAAGCTAATGAAGAATTAAGTTATGGCCAGTCTGTTTAATTTCGGATTCTTCGGGAACCAGCCGCACAGGGTTTTCAACTACAAACCCCGCTACTATGACCCTGAAGAGGAAAAGCGCAAGGCAATGTTCGGAGACGTTGACGGCAGCAACGACGCCGCCCGCAAAGACGGCTCCTACGTCCCCGGCAGCAGCATCCGTGGCGCTTTCCGTAACGGAAACTACATGAAAACACGCACTGAAATGGGTACTGTCCACACCATTATCACCATTGTAACCCTAATCCTGATTGTTGCAGTCCTCATTTTCATAGCTAAATTCTTTGAACTTTTATAAACCGTCCGTGGTCGCATTAGAGGGAGGGACCCAAGGCGCTCATCAGAGCGCCCGGCGGAGGCCGGGTCCGAGGGCTTGTCCTGAGGACTTATAGGCCGGGAGCCGCAGGGGGATAGTAGGGGGGCGGAGCCACCCTCAAGGTATAGGACCTGAAACGTAGTATAGTAATGGAATTAAAGATATTACCTAAAAATATTGCCGATATGATAGCGGCCGGGGAGGTGGTCCAGCGGCCGGCGTCGGTGGTTAAAGAACTGATGGAGAATGCGGTAGACGCAGGTGCCACGGACGTGAAAGTTGCCGTGACAGACGCCGGCCGCACCCTCATCCAGGTAATAGACAACGGCAGTGGAATGACCCCTGATGACGCTCTTCTGTGCTTCGAGCGCCACGCCACCTCCAAGCTCCAGAGCGCGGAAGACCTCCACCACATCCTTACCTTCGGCTTCAGGGGAGAGGCGTTGGCGTCAATAGCCGCCGTGGCCGATGTAACCCTCCGCACCCGCACCCCGGAAGAAGAATCAGGCGTGGAAGTCCAGATGTCGGCGTCGGAGAACAAGGGCACAAAGGAAGTCTCCTGCCCGGTGGGAACCAACATCGCGGTACGCAACCTCTTTTTCAACATCCCCGCCCGCCGGAAATTCTTGAAAAGCGACAACGTAGAGCTCAGGCACATAGTTGAGGAGTTCCAGAGAGTGGCCCTCACCCGCCCGGACATAGGCTTCACCCTCACCCACAACGGCAAGGACATCCACGTGGTGAAGCCCGCAAAAAGCTTCAAATTCCGCATCCAGAACCTCCTGGGCCCGGCGGTGGTGGGAGATATAGTGGACATTGAGGCCGATACAACAATAGCCTCCCTCCGCGGATACGCCGGCCGCCCGGAAAGCGCCAAAAAGACTTTGGGCAACCAGTTTTTCTTTGTCAATGGCAGGTATTTCCGCAGCCCCTACCTCCACAAGGCCGTGATGAAGGCCTATGAAAACCTTATCCCTGAAGGCACCACGCCGTCATATTTCCTGTATCTGGAGGTGGATCCCGCCAGCATAGACGTAAACATCCATCCTACCAAGGCCGAGATTAAATTCGAGGAAGACCAGCTCCTCTTCCAAACCGTGTTTGCGGCTGTGAAGGAGGCCATGGGGCGCTCCAGCATTGCGGGAAACATAGACTTTGACAACCCGGAGGCCAGGGAAATGCCGGTGATTGGCACCAGTTTCAGGGAATATACGCCCTCCAGCACACCTACCGTGGGGGTAGATCCGGAGTATAATCCCTTTGAAAATGAGATACACTCGGCCTTCGGCCTCGGTATGACAGAAGGGGGTGGTCAGGACGGAGGTCCTGTCATTCCGAGCGAAGCGAGAGAATCTCATTATTCTTCTCATGTGGATAGGTCTCAGAACTACGGAGCGCTGTTCCAGGACAGGACGCTGCCAACGCAGCAAATACTTGTGGTTCAGGGGAAATACATACTTCTGCAAAGCGCCACAGGCATTATGATAGTGCATGTGCGCCGCGCCCGTGAGCGCCTGCTTTTTGACCGTTTCCTCAGGGCCCTTACCGCCGATGCCCATGTGTCCCAGCAGGCCCTTTTCCCCGCCACTGTAACGGTTGGAGTGGAAGGCCGCCTCACAATAGATGCCCACGGAGACCTACTCCGTAAACTAGGCTTTGACATAGCACCCTTCGGCCCGGACAGCGTAGTTGTAAACGGCGTCCCGGAAGGCTACAGCGCAGAGCCCGGTAAGGCGGAGGAAATGGTGGGTAACCTCCTTCTCATCCTCTCAGATGACAGCGCTTCCCTTCCCGGCGTTATGGAACAGGCCATGGCAGGAAAATTCGCCCTCCTTGGTGCTTCCGGCGGGGATAAACTCACTTCTCCCCTTGAAGCCCAGCGCCTTGTGGATGCCCTTCTCCAGAGCGATAACCCGGAGTACACCCCCTCCGGCAAAAGGATAATTTCCATAATGGGCCCCGAAGAACTTGACAAGAAATTCCAATAGATGGCATCCTTCCTAGACAACATACCTCCCGTAACACGTAATCTCCTTTACGTGAACGTGATACTGTTTGTGGCCACCCTCATAAACCCTACTTTCATGCAGGGTACTTTCGCCATGGCCTTCCCGCTTTCCTCCAGCTTCCGCTGGTGGCAGCCCGTCACGCACATGTTCATGCACGACGGCTTCTTCCACATATTCTTCAACATGTACACCCTTGTCATGTTTGGAATGGTGGTGGAAAGGGTCCTTGGAACAAAGAAATTCCTCATCCTCTACGCCATCACGGGCTTTGGCGCAGTGGCCCTTCACACCGGAGTTGAATTCCTCCAGGTTCAGGAACTTTTGAAACAGTATCCAGGCACCAACCCGCTGTACATCTACAACAGCATACCCCGTGTTCTGGGTGCTTCTGGTGCCGTTTATGGCGTTCTGGTGGCCTTTGCAATGCTGTACCCAGACGCCCGCATGACACTTATCTTCCCGCCGGTAACGCTGGACGCAAAGTGGATGGTGATAATTTTTATCGGCATTGAACTTCTCACCGGAATAACGGGCACACAGATGGGTGTGGCGCATTTTGCCCACCTTGGCGGTGCGCTCTTCGGGTGGCTCACAATACTTTACTGGAAAAAACGAGGTAAACTCTACAGATACTGATGGCAAAGCATAAACCAAAAGGACGCAGCTGGGTCTCCAGCATGTCGTTCGGCACCGTTGCACTGGTGCTGACGGCGCTCCTTGTGCTTGGCTACCTTTCCATCATAGTGCCTCCGGAAAAGGCCTGGTTCTTTACGCTCTTCGGCCTCCTCTATCCGCTGGTGCTGCCTGCCACCCTGGTGCTGTTTGTAATAGCTCTTTTCCGCCGCTCCAGAACCCGCCTGATGCTGGCCCTGGCGCTTCTCCCGTCCCTCTTTTTTGTCGGCCGATACATCCAGCTATCGGCCCCAAAAGATGCCGCAGAGCCCACTCTAAGCGTTGTATCATACAATGTCGGGCTGTTCAGGCACGGCCCCGAGGGTAAGGACCGCCTCCAGCTGGCAGAGGAAGTGGCAGCCTATGTGAGCTCCCTTGACGCAGACATCGTTTGTCTCCAGGAATTCTACCTTCCGGAGAGAACAAACATAGACGCCTGGCTCAAAAGCCATTTCCCGGGTTATAAGGCCGAATATTATATGCTCACCGGCAAAAACTGGCGCGCTGGGAACGTGACGCTTGCCCGCCGGCAGGCATCGGCCAAAGGCAAGGAAGACTTTGAAAAGTCCACCAACATGGCTCTCTGGGCCGATATTCCCCTTGACATCGCCACCCTCCGCGTTTACAACTGCCACTTTGAAAGTTACAACATCTCCCTGCCCGGTATAATCAAAAAGGACGTGGAGGAAACGGAGGCAAAGCTCAGGCGTTCCATCAAGGAGCGTCCCCGCCAGGTGGCAAAGGTCCTGAGCGGCATAGACTCCGCCCCCGTGCGCTCAATTGTTGCCGGAGACTTCAACGACACCCCTCTCTCCTATACTTACCTTCGTCTTCTCCGAGGCAGGAAAGACAGTTTTGTTAGGGCCGGAAAAGGCTTTGGGGCCACCTACAGCGCCCTGTGGCCGCTTCTAAGGCTGGATTACATCCTTTATCCGGGGGACCTTGAGGCGGTGAGCTACCGCATAGACAAGGTAAACTACTCAGACCATTATCCCGTAATTGTACAGTTCAATGAAAGCGGAAGAAATACTAGGTGAAGCCCTGCGCGTTCTTCGTGAAGGCGGCACCATCCTTTACCCCACAGACACCGTGTGGGGCCTTGGCTGTGACGCAACAAACCCTGAGGCCGTGGCAAAGATCTTTGACATTAAGCGCCGCCCGGATTCAAAGTCCCTGGTGCTCCTTGCCAGTGACCTTGACATGATAGCCAAATACGTGAAGGAAATCCCTTCAATTGCCGTAGACCTTGTAGAGGTCAACGACGCCCCCATGACCATCATCTATCCCGGCGCAATAGCCGGAGAGGAGGGCAAAGAAGGGGACCGCTGGCACCTTGCCTGGAACGCGGTTGCAGAGGACGGAACCGTGGGTATACGTATCCCTATGGCCGATTGGTGCAAGACCGTTGCCAACAAGCTCGGCCGTCCGCTGGTGAGTACATCGGCCAACATCTCCGGAGAACCCACCCCGCAAAGGTTCTCCGAAATCCCCCAGGAAATCAAGGACGCCGTGGACTTTATAGTGCCGCCGTCAGTTGATACGCAAAGCACCGGGAAGGCCTCCCAGATCATAAAACTGGGCCTTCGCGGAGAAGTAGAAATTATAAGGAAATAGCCTATGAGCAGAATGCTTACATACCCCGGTTTCTCCGTGGTGTTCATCCAGACCTTTTCTGTCCACCACACCAAGGAGTTCATCTTCCCAAAAGGCCTGGAGGATTACATTGTCCCCATGGACCAGGAGATAGAGAACCAGATTTTCCATGGCGGAGACGTGAGGCGCTACAACCTCAGGGACTTTGAGTTCACTATGCCCATAGTGCCAGCCCCGGATGAGTCCATCTATCCCGTCACCCTCAAGGGCGTGTGCCACGTGGAGATGAACCTTTTCTTCGGCCATACCGTGTCCTTCACGTATCGTTTCCTCTTTGACGGCAAGGACTGCACGCTTTCAAGGCCCGTCATAACGGACCATCTCATTGCTTTCCTTTCCAACTGGCTCAGCGCGGAATTCTGGTCAAAGGAAGAGGAAGGGGAGAAGACCACCATAGACTATGAAACCCATTTTGCGGTAGATTCAATATGGTTTGGGGCCGATGGTACCCCGTTGGAGAAGCCTGAAGCCATAGACAATCTTGGTACAGGCCGAAGCTTTGACGCCGTGGCCCTCCGTTACAAGAATTTCATCTACAAATACTGCTCACAGTTCAAAAAGGACGTTTCCAGGGCGGAACGCAGCAAGCTCAACCGCCGCTGGAGCAAGACACCTTTCTCCGTTAACAATGACCTCCACTATGCCATGGTGGATGTCTGGGAGAACGTGCAGCATATTGAGGAAGACGGCTCAGACCTCTTTGAGAACAACAAGAATAAGCCCGGTTACCTCACAGAGGCAGAGATAGTGAACCATATCAGGGATGAGCACAAGGGAGAGCTGATAGGCCTTCTTTCCCTGTATCCGGAGGAGTGGCCTTACCGTGATCCTGCGGCCTATGACGAGGTTTGCGGAGAGAACATTGCCATTGACACGGATGACCTTGTGCTTGCCGGCAGCAGCCTCTGCGTGGTGATCGGCACATACGGCCGCCGCGGCGCCGGTGAAGAGGGCGTAAACTGGGAGGAGCACCTCCAGGAGCGTGCCCATTACCATGTTTCCTGGCCGGAGTACCTCCTTATTCTTCAGATGATCCTGGCAAAGAAGTATGTTATTGGCCTTGCCACTGATACCGTTATCGGCTCCACGGCCGATGCCCAGAAGAAGTCCTCCGAGGAACTCATTGGTGAAAATGCAGCGCTTTCAATGCGCCTTACCCGCCTTGTCACGCAGCTTGACGTTGTGAAATACTCCAAGTTCCCGTCGCATAAGGTTATGTTTGACCGTACCACCAAACGTCTTGGCCTTGAAGAGGACTACGCCCGCCTGAATGAGATAATGGAGAGCGTGGACAACTCACTCCACAACCTGGCAGACTACAAGTCCATGAAGAGCGAGTTCTTCCTGAACATAGTCCTTGCTATCATCTCCGTGGCCTCCACCTTCGAGCTCTTCTTCCAGACGGACGAAATGCCTTTCCTCACGCACTTCGGCATAGAGAACAGCACCCTTGCCGCCGTGGTTGTGGCCTGCATCGCCGCGGTAACCATGTTCGCCCTGCTGCTTGTCATCTCCAACGCCATCAAGAGCGTCTGGGGCCGTATCAAAGAAAATCACAGCTAAATAACTATGGAAATCCAGATTACCACCAAGGCCGATTCCAAGGCCCTCGCCGATTTCTTTATCGGCCACATTACCGCTCACCCGGAATACATTTCCCACGGGGAAATTCAGATGGGCGTTGGCGAAGGCGAAATTGTGGACGGCGTCCTTGTTGCCCGCCCCGCCCCAGATGCCCGCGAAAAGTGGATGAAATACATCCTGATGCATATTGAGGATCATTCTGTTGCCGAAGTTTGGAAGGTGGTCTCCGATGACGGTTCGCTTCAGGGCTTCTGCGTTGCCGATATAGAGGAAGATGGTGACGTTCCCTTCGGCATGGTGTGCGATATCCTTGTGAAAGAGGAGTACCGCGGCCATGGAGCAGGGGAGGCCCTTCTTCAAACCGCCATTTCCTGGCTCCGCAGCCGCGGCGTGAAGGATATCTACCTTGAATCAGGCAAAAACAACCACTCCGCCCACCGCTTCTTTGAAAAACGCGGCTTCTCCCACGTCTCAGAGATCTACAAGCTCTTTTAATCCGCCCCCTCCCCTTAAACTTCTCCCCGTGTGGTGGAGCTCAACTGCTTGATTATCACGCATTTACAGAAGTTTCTGGTAGAAAAAGTTCTACCAGAAACTTTTATAACGCATTGAGTGTGAATTACTTAAGCTCCACTAGAATGCA
>JAFZML010000144.1 GCA_017553255.1 Bacteroidales bacterium
ATAACATACAAAGATAAGGAAAATTTGTAACTTTGTGATATGGAACTGGACGAAAAATATATGAAGGAAGCGCTCCGTGAAGCGCAGGCAGCACTGGCCGATGGAGAAATCCCCATAGGGGCCGTCGTGGTGTGGAAAGGGAGGATTATCGGCCGGGGTCACAACCAGACAGAAAGGCTCCGTGACACCACCGCCCACGCAGAGATGATTGCCATTACCGCCGCCACTGAGGCCCTTGGAGGCAAGTACCTCACGGACTGCGCGTTATACGTAACCGTGGAGCCCTGCCCCATGTGCGCCGGAGCCCTTGCCTGGGCCCAAACCGGCACCGTGGTTTACGGCGCCCCGGACCCCCGGCGCGGCTTCTCCATGTTCCAGCCTTCCCTCCTCCATCCCAAAACCGCCATCCGCGGCGGCGTCCTTCAGGATGAGTGTTCTGAACTTATGGTGGAATTTTTTAAAAGTAAAAGGTAGATTGTCGTTCTGCCCCCCTGTCATTCTGAGCGGATCCCCCCTGTCATTCTGAGCGAATTCCCCTGTCATTCTGAGCGAAGCGAAGAATCTAAAAAATCATTAATATGAAAGGCGTACACATTTTTCTGGCCGATGGCTTTGAGGACATGGAAGCCCTTGCCACAAGGGACGTCCTGCTCCGTGGTGGCATCCCGGTTATAACCGTTTCAATTACAGATGATTACCTTGTGGAAAGTTCCCACGGCCTGCAGGTTACGGCAGACACTTCCTGGGCCGATATCGAGGTAATGGAACCCGGAACGGACGGCACCGACGTCATGATTTTCCCCGGCGGAATGCCCGGTTCCAGGAACCTGGCGCAGCACAAGGAACTCATGGAAATCCTCCAGGACCACTGGGCCCGCGGCGGGGCCGTTGCAGCAATCTGCGCAGCTCCCGGGCTGGTTGTTTCCCAGCTGCCAGGGCTCACGGGCCGCAAGTTCACCTGCTTCGACGGCTTTGAAGAGTCCCTGATTGCAGCCGGAGCCATCTACACCCCGGAAGGCACAGTGACCTCACCGGCCGCATCCCCCGCCCCCGGAGGCACCCTCATCACCGGCCGCGGTGCAGGCTGGGCCGTGGACTTCGGCCTTGCCATCCTCTCCTACCTCAAGGGCCCCGAAGCCGCCGCCAAGGTGAAGGCCGGTCTCATGCTCTAGTATAGCCACCCCTCCCCAACACTTCTCCCCCTGTGGTGGAGGCCAACTAATTGACACTCAGCGGCTTACAGGATCCTCTGGTAGAAAAAGTTCTACCAGAAAGTCTTGTAACATCCTGATAATCAGCAAATTAAACTCCACCAATAGGGGAGAACTGTAAGGGCGAAGGGAGAACTATTACTGCGATTACTGCGAAAAGGGACTACTGCCCACCCGCTACCGAATCACCAGCCTGTGAATGCGGCGTGGTACTGAAACAAGGATTTCATAAGGAATTGTGCCAAGAATTGAGGCAAGTTCCTCAACGTGAGGGTCTTCCCCAAAGATTGTGACGGTGTCTCCGGGCGCGGCGGGGATGCCGGTGACGTCCAGCATGCACATGTCCATGCAAATATTGCCGATAGTTGGCGCCCTGTGCCCGTTCACGGAGAACGATGCGGCGCCGCGGCCAAGATGACGGTCAATGCCATCGGCATAACCAACGGGAATTGTGGCTATGACGGTGCCCTCGGAGGCATGTCCCCACCTGCCATAACCAACGGTATCCTCCGGCCCCAACTTCTTGATTTGCAGGATTTTGCACTTAAGGGAAGCCACGGGATCCAGACGCTTTCCGGGGAGGGCGCTAATGCCGTAAATGCCGATTCCCAGCCTCACCATGTCAAACTGGTACTGAGGGAAACGCTCTATTCCGGCCGAATTCAGGATGTGCCTCATGGGCATATAGCCGATACCGCCCGCGATAGCTTCCGTGTTGCGCTGGAAAAGCTCTATCTGGCCCATGGTGAAGGCGTCCTGCTCGGGGTCTTCGGCCACACAAAGATGTGAGAATAAGCCTTTTACCTTTACCTCCGGGGTTTCCTTTAGATACGAAATGAGTTCCGGAAGTTCCTCTGTCATGAAGCCCAGCCTGTGCATTCCGGTATCCAGCTTAAGGTGAACGGGATAATCCTTCATGCCCTTGTCACGCAGGACTTCTACAAGTTTTTTCAGGGAATAGAGGTTGGGGATTGAGGGCTCCATGCGGGTTTCTATGATTTCCGGGAAGAAATCCGTGCCGGCGGTGAGTACCAGGATGGGCAGGGAGATACCGTTGCGCCTGAGCTCCAAACCCTCTACAGGGTATGCTACGGCAAGGTAATCGGCCCCGGCGCGCTGCATCATGGCGGCAAACTCCACGGCTCCGTGACCATACGCGTTGGCCTTGACCAGAACTAGAAGTTTGGTCTCAGGCTTCAGGAGGGAGCGGAAATAACGGTAGTTGCCCACCGTGGCATTCAGGTTTAGCTCCAAACGGGAAAAATCATCCTCTATTACGCGCATGTTATCCTTTTTCCAGTGCAAAAATAACATTTCCCCGTGACATTTCGTTATAAAATGTTATTTTTGTGGCGTATGAGATACGCTCGCTTCGCCCGGTATGACATTTTCATCTCCACCCAGGACTGACATCTGTCATTCCCAACCCCGAAGGGGTGAGAGAATCTCAAATAACTATTAGAGGCCTATGTCAACTTCGCTCATTTGGATAATAATGATAGCGGTAATGGTTGCAAGCATGCTCATTCAGGGCAGGCTTCAGAGCCGCTTTGATAAGTATTCTGAGGTTCCGCTGGGCGTAACGGGGGCCGAGGTAGCCTCCCGCATGCTTGCCGCGCATGGAATCCGTGACGTCTCCATTGTGTCAATTGATGGTAAGCTATCAGACCACTATGACCCCACCACCCGCACCGTAAACCTCAGTAAGGACGTCTATTACGGCAGGTCCGTAGCCGCTGCCGCAGTGGCGGCCCATGAGTGCGGCCATGTGGTGCAACACGCAACGGGGTATGCCTGGCTCAGGATGAGATCGGCCCTGGTTCCGGTGGTGTCATTTTCAAATAATATAGTGTCCTGGGTGCTTCTGGGCGGGGTTCTTCTCATCAATGTTTTCCCGCAGCTGCTGTGGCTGGGGATAGCCCTTTTTGCTCTCACCACCCTTTTCAGTTTCATCACCCTGCCGGTAGAAATCAACGCCAGCGCCCGCGCTGTCAAATGGCTTGAAAATGCGGGCATTGTCACTTATGAAACCAAGCCTATGGCAGCCGATGCCCTGAAATGGGCAGCCTACACCTACGTTATAGCCGCCCTTGGTTCACTGGCCACTCTCCTTTATTACATTTCAATGGCTAACCGTCGGAACTAGCAAGGTTTGTGTTGCCGGTTCTCACCATACCCTTACAGTTCTCCCCTATTGGTGGAGTTTAAATTGCTGATTATCAGGACGTTACAAGAGTTTCTGGTAGAACTTTTTCTACCAGAAGATTCCGTAAGCCGCTGAGTATCAATTAGTTGGCTTCCACCAAAGGGGGAGAAATGTTGGGGAGAGTTCCTTAACGGGTGAAACAAGTTCCTCCCCCGAGGGTAGCGGGTGGGGGTAACGTGGGGCCCTTTTGCCCCTTTCCACAAAAAAGGGGCAAGCTACTCTAGCTTGTCCCCCTTTTCATTGAACAATTCATTTTGCAGGACAGAGAACTCTGTCACTTCCTGAAGATCCAACTTCACTTTGTAGCGTTTGCGCCACCTGGTGAGGAAGGAGTTGAACAGTCCCCTCTTGAGGTACGCCCCAAGGATGGGGCTGGTTTTGAGAACAAGAGACCGGACACCTTTTTCTATGACGTAGAAGGCAATCTTTCTTTCGATTTCCTCATCAATCACCACGCTGGAGTGGATTTTTCCGGTGCCGTGGCACACGGGGCACTGCTCTGCGGTGTTGATTTCCGTCACGGGCCTTATACGCTGCCGGGTTATTTGCATAAGCCCGAACTTTGTGAGCGGGAGCACGTTGTGCTTGGCCCTGTCACTTTCCATTAGCTCCTGCATATATTTGTGGAGGGCGTTCTTGTGGTCATTGGATTCCATATCAATGAAGTCCACAATCACTATTCCTCCCATATCACGGAGCCTGAGCTGGCGCGCTATTTCCTCTGCGGCAATCTTATTCACCTCAAAGGAGTTTTCCTCCTGGTCTGAGGTTTTGGTTCTGATACCGCTGTTTACGTCTATGACGTTCAGCGCTTCCGTGGTTTCAATTACCAGATACGCGCCCTGCCTCATGGGAACCACCTTTCCAAAAGAGCCCTTGATTTGCCTTGTGACCTCAAAATGGTCAAAGATTGGCTGCTTGCCTTCATAGAGGTGGACTATCTTTTCCTGCTCCGGAGCTATCAGTGAAACATACTTCCTGGCTTCTTCGGCCACATGTTCGTCGTTGATCCAGATATTGGAGAACGAGTCATTGAGGAGGTCCCTCAGGACGGTAGTTGTTTTACTGTATTCCGTGAAGAGCAGCTGGACGGTTTTATCCCTGGCAATCTTTTTCCAGGAACTCTCCCACTTTTCTATGAGGGACTCTGTTTCAC
Source organism: Bacteroidales bacterium (assembly GCA_017553255.1). Lineage (GTDB taxonomy): Bacteria > Bacteroidota > Bacteroidia > Bacteroidales > UBA932 > Cryptobacteroides. The sequence continues at coordinate 4,574 of JAFZML010000144.1, forward strand.
CAACCAGGGTGGCGGCGTTCTTGCCCTCTGCGGCGGTGCGGATAATTGCACCGTAGTTTTTGGGGAGGATGCTCTTTACAAGTGTCTCCAGTCTACGTTTCTCTTCCTTGCCTGCAATCTTCTGGGAGATTGACACCTTTGATGCAAAGGGGAGAAGTACAATGTTTCTTCCTGCCAATGAAATTTCCGCGGTGAGTCGCGATCCCTTTGTGGAGATGGGCTCCTTGACTATCTGGGCCACTATCATTTGGCCGGGGTGGAGGATTTCCTCTATGCGCCCTTCCTTGGGAAGAGGCTCACCCGTTTTGATTCCGGAGTAAAGGTCCTTGAGATTTGTGTTCTGGTTGGACTCCCGTACAAACTGGTCAAATGCGTTGAAGTAAAGACCCAGATCAAGGTAATGGATGAAAGCTTCCTTTTTGTCGCCGATATCCACGAAGGCAGCATTGAGATTGGGCAGGATCTTTTTCACCCTTCCAAGGTGAACGTCTCCTACGGTGAATTTGTTCCCAGTGCTGGACTCTGCAGAGTACTCTATCAGCCGGTGATTTTCCATCAGGGCGATATGTACCTGAGTTGGCGTTACGTCAACAATTAAATCCTTGTCCGGTTTCTCAGACTCCATTTGGAAATGATTGGTTTAAAAAAAGGGCCTTGCGAATCACTCCGCAAGCCCTTAACTTTGAAAGAAGTTTTTACTTCTTCTTGTGGCGGTTCTTGCGCAAGCGCTTTTTGCGCTTGTGCGTTGCCATCTTGTGCCGTTTATGCTTCTTACCGTTAGGCATAATAAAAAAGTTGTTTAAGATTATTTCTCCTTAACAGCGTTGACAAACGTCTTGGCGGGCTTGAAAGCAGGAATATCGTGGGCGGGGATGGTCAGAGTGGTTTTGCGGGTGATGTTACGCGCTGCCTTCTGAGCACGGTGCTTGATGATGAAGCTGCCGAATCCACGAAGATATACGGGATTGCCTGCAATGAGGGACTCCTTCACAGCGTCTGTGAAGTTCTCTACTACTGCAAGAACCGTTGCCTTTTCAATTCCTGTAGCCTTTGCTACTTCGTTTACAATCTCTGCCTTAGTCATAGTTATTAAGTTTTAAATTTAGGATTTCCCAAAAACTCAGCAAAAGTAGACATTTTATTCTAAAAATCAAAATGATACGCCAAAAAATGTTCTTGGCACGGAGATTGACCATATATAGGTAAAATAGTATTTGTGACAATTTGTCAGTTATCCTGACATCCGGAGCCCTGAAAGGGCGACTAAGCCTCCTACCCCGAGGGGAGGAGGTTTGGTGGAGGGGGTAACGTTGACATAAATTTTTCATAAAAGGAGTTTATGAAAATACAAGATATGTTAGGCGCCCAGGCGGGCGTGGAAGTGAACATCATGCCGGTTGTGGGAGACGCCGGATCACTTAACTTCAACCCGGCGGAAATACCTCCGTCAATCCCTCTCCTGCCCCTGAGGAACGCAATCGTGTTCCCCGGGACGGTCTTTCCCGTCACGGTGGGCCGAGAAAAATCCATCAAGCTTGTAGAGGCCGTTGAAGGTGGCAGCGGATGGCTTGCCGCCGTGCCCCAGATGGACGTTGCCGTAGAGGACCCCACGGAGAGTGACCTTGCCCCCCGCGGCACCGTGTGTAAGCTCATCAAAACCCTTGAGATGCCGGACGGCACCGTCACGGCCATCCTCCAGGGCGCATCTCTCTGCCGCATGGAAGAGGTTGTAAGCTATGACCCCTACATCACGGCGCGCGTCACCTGCATAGAGGAATTCCTTCCCAAGGATGCCGATGAAAGGGAGCTCCACGTGCTTGGAGAGTCCCTGAAGGAGAAATCGGCCACAATTGTAAAAACCTCATCCTTCGCACCCAAGGAGGCCGTTGGCGCACTCCGCAGCATAGACAATTTCCACTTCCTGGTGAATTTCATAGCCACCACCATTGAGACGGAAAACTTCTCGGAAAGGGCGGCCCTTCTGGACATTGAGAACATTTACCTGAGGGGTCTTGCGCTTCTCAAGGTGCTTGACACCCAGATCCAGCTCATCCAGATAAAGCAGGAAATAAACCAGAAAGTCAAGACGGACATTGACCAGCAGCAAAGGGAGTATTACCTTAATAATCAGCTCCGTACCATCCAGGAAGAACTTGGAATGGATGAGGGTGAGGAGATGGAAAAGATGCGCCGCAGGGCCGATGAAAAGAAGTGGTCCAAGGAGGTCCGCGCCATCTTCGACAAGGAGATGAGCCGCCTTGAAAAGTTCAACCCCACTTCCCCGGATTACAGCATCCAGCTAAACTTCCTGCAGTTCATGCTGGACCTCCCCTGGGGAGAAATGAGTGACGACAACCTTGACCTCAAGAACGCCCGCAACGTCCTGGACGAGGACCACTATGGCCTTGACCAGGTGAAGGAGCGCATCATTGAGTACCTTGCCGTTCTCAAGCTCAAGGGCAATATGAAATCCCCCATCCTGTGCCTGTGGGGCCCTCCCGGAGTGGGTAAAACCTCCCTTGGCAAGTCCGTGGCAAGGGCTCTCGGCAGGAAATACATCCGCATCTCCCTTGGCGGCATGCACGACGAGGCCGAAATCCGCGGCCACCGCAAAACCTATGTCGGCGCCCTTCCAGGCAGAATCCTTAACGGCATCCAGAGGGCTGGAACCTCCAACCCCGTGATTGTGCTGGATGAGATTGACAAGCTTTCCCAGGACTTCAAAGGAGACCCTTCAAGCGCCCTCCTGGAGGCCCTGGACCCGGAGCAGAACAACGCCTTCCATGACAATTACCTGGACATTGACTATGACCTCTCAAACGTCCTTTTCATCACCACGGCAAACGGCACCGGCACCATCCAGCCCGCCCTCAAGGACCGTATGGAGATGATAAACGTGAGCGGATATCTGGCCGAGGAAAAGCTTGAAATCGCAAAGCTGTACCTCATCCCCAAGCAGATTGACGAGCACGGACTCAAGTGGGATGAACTGAATATCTCCGAGGACGCCATCAAGGAGATTATTGACAAGTACACCCATGAGAGCGGCGTCCGCGGCCTTGAGAAGCAGATTGCAAAGATTGCCCGCGTCACCGCAAGAAAGATAGCCATGGAGGAGGAGCGTCCGGAATGCATCGGCCCTGAGCACCTCAGGGAGTATCTGGGCCTGCCCACGTCCTTCCACGACGACGTTAAAGGCAACGAGGGCCCCGGCGTTGTCACGGGCCTTGCCTGGACTGAAATGGGAGGTGAGATCCTGTTTGTGGAAAGCCAGGTATCGGCCGGAAAGGGCAACCTCTCCATGACCGGAAACCTTGGAGACGTGATGAAGGAGAGCGCCCAGATTGCCTGGCAGTATATCAAGGCGCACCCGGAGCTTGCAGGAATCACCACGGAGGAATTCATGGCAAAGGACATCCACGTCCACGTTCCGGAGGGTGCCGTGCCCAAAGACGGGCCCTCGGCCGGTATCACGCTGGTAAGCTCTATGGTGAGCGCTCTTCGCGGCGCAGCCCCCCGCAGCGGCTATGCCATGACCGGTGAAATGACCCTCAGGGGCCGTGTACTGCCGGTTGGAGGCATCAAGGAGAAGATCCTTGCCGCCAAGCGCGCGGGCGTCCATACCATCATTATTTCTGAAGAAAACAGAAAAGATGTTGAAGATATAAAGGAAATTTACGTAAAAGGTCTTACCTTTGTCTATGTGAATACAATTAAAGATGTTATTGACAACATCTTTTAGTTCTGGCATACATGGGTTATTTGAGATACACTCGCTTCGCTCGGTATGACATAGAACAAATTATTACTATTTTTGTCATACCGAACCCCAAAGGGGTGAGCGTATCTCAAACATGGACGTAAAGATAGAAAATAGCTGGAAAAGCGCACTTGCTCAGGAGTTCGGGAAACCGTACTTTGAGGAGCTGGTGCGCTTTCTTCATGGAGAAAAGGCGGCCGGGAAGGTGATTTATCCTCCCGGGCCGTCAATTTTCAGGGCCTTTGACCTTACACCGCTGCCCAAGGTGAAAGTGGTTATCCTTGGACAGGACCCTTATCACGGGCCCGGGCAGGCTATGGGCCTTTCTTTCTCCGTACCGGACAATATCCCCGCCCCGCCGTCCCTCAAGAACATTTTCCATGAAATTGAGACGGACCTTGGCGTAAAGATGAGCGGCCGCCCCAACCTTGAGGGCTGGGCCCGGCAGGGAGTACTTCTCCTCAACAGCGTCCTCACCGTGGAAGCAGGGCTTCCCACTTCCCACAGCCGCATTGGCTGGACAGAGTTTACGGATGCCGTGATAAAATGCATCTCTGACCGCCGGGAGGGCGTCGTGTTCCTTCTGTGGGGGAGGTTCGCGCAGGAGAAATCGGCCCTCATTGATACCACAAAGCACCACGTTCTCACCGCCGCGCACCCCTCTCCCCTGGCCCGCGGGGCCTTTTTCGGCTGCAGGCATTTTTCCTTGACAAACCAGATCCTTGTCTCAGAGGGTCTTGAACCCATACAATGGCAATTATGAAACGCATTGCACTTTTCCCCGGATCTTTTGACCCCTTCACCGCAGGCCACCTGAACATCCTCAGGCGCGCCCTTACCATGTTTGACGAAGTGGTTGTGGCAGTGGGTATAAACCAGGACAAAAGGGGCTTCTTTGAAATGCCAAAGCGCCTCCAGATTATCAACGAGGCCACTTCCGGCATCCCCGGAGTGACCGTAATCCAGTACGACACCCTTACCATAGACCTTTGCCGCAAGCTGGGTATCAAGCACATAGTGAGGGGCGTACGCAATATGATAGACTTTGAGACGGAGCGTTCCATTGCCGATGCAAACCGTCGCCTGGCCCCGGACATTGAAACCATCATTATCCCTACGGCTCAGGAGTTTGCGCATATATCGTCATCGGCCGTGAGGGATATCCTGAAGCACGGCGGAGACTATTCCGCGTTCATCCCCAAAGGCGTGAAGTTATGAAAAAGCTAGTTCTTTGCCTGCTGTGCGGCCTTCTGGCCATGGGTGCACTGGCCCAGGAATATCCAGAGCTTGGCGCAAAGCTGGAGCAGTATTTTGCGGCGCTTGCCGGAGAGCCCGCTTCCGTCCAGAACGCGGAATGCGACTTCCTCATTGAGTCCTGTCAGGATTCCATTGTGCGTCAATATGTTACGCTCAAAATTTACAGCCATTACCTTGGCTCCAAGATAATGGGAGATGACGCCGTGGCGGTGCACGTGGCAGACAAATGGCTGCTTTCCGGGAAGGTTCCCATGCATTCAGATGAGGATTTAAGGAATGCCGATATTTATGCCACGTTCAACCGTTCGTCACTAATTGGCGCGCAGGCGCCATCGGCCGTCCTTAAAGACAGGAGCGGCGCCCTTGTGAACGTGCCCGTGAAGGGAGAATATACCGTACTTTACTTTTACGCCCCGGATTGCAGCACCTGCAAGGCCACAACGGCGGAGCTCCAGAAACTGGTGGATTCCGAAGAATATCCCTTCTCCCTGGTGGCCGTGAACGTGAATGACCCCGGAGATGATGACTCCTGGCAAATGAACTACGGCGTGCTCAAAACCCCGTGGATGTTCCTGATAGGCCCTTCCGGAAAAATCCTTGGCAGGGGGCTTGACGTTCCGTCCCTGAGGATTCTGCTTGGAAGGGAGTTCTCCTCCGGCGGGTACGCGTATGGCTCTGATATCCAGATGGAGCGCTACGGCCAAATGTTTGCCGCTTACGGGGATACTCTTAAGGTGGCCGATATCCTTGACGTGGCAGATTACCTTGCCGCGCGCACCTTTGGGGAGGGAGACGTAGACGCCTTCAAGCAGGTTGAGGGTGACCTTCTGTATTACCTTGTCGGCCGCCGGGAGGAAGTTTACAAGGACGCCATTATCCCCTTCACGGAGAAATATCTGAGCGTCCCGGACGTATGGACAGCGCCGGAAGATTCGGCAAATGTAGTATCTCTGGGGCATTTTTTGGCAGATCTTACCGCCCGCACTCCTGTTGGGACGCAGGTGCCGGATTTGAAGGTTCCGGGAGTGCTTCGCCGCAAGCCATGCCTGTTTGCCAAGGACGGCAAGGAAGGAGTGTTTGCACTTAGGAAGCTCCGCGGCCGCCCCGGTTATGTTGTGTTTTACACCGGTGGCTGCAATGCCTGCCGTGAAACCCTTGACGAGGTTGCCGCTCTTGTTACGTCAAAGCCCAAGGCCCGCGTGCTGCTGGTAGATATGGACGCAATTATGTCCTCAGACCCTGCCCTGGCGGAAACCCTTCTTGAGACCTTTGACCTTACCGCCATGCCGTTTATCCTGGAGATGGACCGTAAGGGAGTCATAACCCACAGGTATGTGGATTTAAGCAAAACCTTCTGAGATGGCACGCCGCAAAAAAATACCCGGTGTAGACCCCCTGTACCTTGAGAAGCAGCGTGAAATGCTCCTCAGGCGCAACCGTCACGTGCTCCTTTTCAATGACTCCGAAATGGCGGCCATAGAGGAATACTGCTCCCGCTTTGGAGTCCGTTCCCGCAGCGCCCTCTTCCGTGAGGCCATTATGTCCAAGGTCCTTTCAGAGCTGGAGGAAAATCATCCTACACTGTTTTAGTGGTTGGTTGGTACCGGAAGTCCTCCCAGATGTTTCACAATTTCCAAAAAAGTAGTATCTTTGCACCCCAAGATTGAACTGTGGTGTAATGGTAGCACTAGGGATTTTGGTTCCCTCAGTCAGCGTTCGAATCGCTGCAGTTCAACACACGTTACCCTCACCCCTCCCCCCTCTCCTCGGGAGAGGGGCTGGCGGCAGAAGCCGCCTGTTGGCTCGCCATGCTGGGAGCCTTTTGTGTTGAACAATCCACCCACGTTAACTTCTCCCCTTGCGGTGGAGCTTAAATCACTGATTTTAAGCTACTTACAGAGTTTTCTGGTAGAAAAAGTTCTACCAGAAGATTGCGCAACGCATTGATAATCAGCAAGTTGGCCTCCACCGCAAGGGGAGAACTATTAATGGCGGCGGGGACGGAAGAGGGCAGCGGCGGCAAGGAGGAGGAAGAGGAACACGGAAACGCGTCCCACTATGTCTCCGTAGCGGACAAAGAAGGTCTCACCGTCAAGGAGCTTCACGCTGCCGGAGAGGACGGCCTGTTGCCACCAGGGGGTGCGGTCCAGGACACGGCCTGCTGGATCAATAATGGCCGATACGCCCGTATTGCCGCAGCGGGCAAGGTACCGGCGGGTTTCAATGGCGCGGAGGCGGCTGTAGGAGAAGTGCTGCTTGTAGCCGGGGGTGTTGCCCCACCAGGCGTCGTTGGTGATGACAGTCATAAGCCTGGCGCCCTTCCGGACATATCCGGCGCAGTATTCTCCGTAAACGGATTCATAGCAAATGGCAACGCCAACGGGAACGGACTCCCCATCCACATTCACGTGGAGGCAGGCTATGTCCTTCTGTCCCACGCATTTACCCATGAGGTTACCGCCAAAGAGATTCTCCAGCGGAACAAAAAACTTTGGATACGGGGTAAGCTCCGTGCCCACAACCAGCTTGGATTTATGGAACAGCTCATACCTTCCGGTGGTGTCCGTGGCTACGGCGGTATTGTGGCTGGTGAGCCATACGTGACGGCCTTCAGGGTCTGCCTTTCCCTGGTCATAGCAAAGAATGGAAGGGGCGGAATATGAAACAGTTACATCGTATGCCGATGCCCCAAAAATGAGCGTGGCATCCGGATGCTCCCGCAGCCAGTCCTGGTACCTTACGAAGCTCCTCTGTTCACGGACATTGTCCAGAAGGAAATAGCGGGTGAAGGTTTCCGGGGCAAGGATAAGACATGGGCCGTCAGGAACCCCGGCGGCATCCAGAAGACCAAGGAAACGTGCGTCCTGCTGCTCCTGCGTAAGGGCGCCGAATTTCTCATAGGGGTCCAAGTTAGGCTGACCGGCCATCACCTGCAATGAAGGTGCATCTGCGGGATCCTCCCAGCGGAGACAGGCCGACCAAACCATTGGGCCGAAAACAGCCAGCACCAGCCCGGAGAAGGCCGATATGCGGGCCTTGGCATTCCAGAATGCCATTCGGCCATCCGAAAGAGCCACCATTACGCCGAAAACCGCAAGGTTGGAAACCAGCACCCAGAGGGAGCCGCCAAGGTGACCAAGGACGGAGTACCACTGCACAAGGCTCGTGGTTTCCGCAAAAGCGTTTCCAAGAACCAGCCAGGGCCATGAAATCTGAGCAACCGTGAGGTAGTATTTCTCCCACGCCAGCCAGGCGGCGGCAAGGTAGATATAAGGAAGCACTCCCCTCACGCGACGCTTTACAAGACGGAAACTCCCAAACACAACGCTCATCTGGAGGGCGTTGGCAATGATGGCGAAAACCGCCCCTCCTACCGTTGCGCCGCCTACCCACCACGTTGTGACGGCATTCCACAGCACAAAAGCCAGGTAATGCCACCAGAAGAACCTGCGGGTTTTCCACTCCGTGGCCAGCCTCTCCATTATGAGCAGCGGCACAAAGCCCACGAGCGCCGTCCAGCCCATG
>JAFZML010000145.1 GCA_017553255.1 Bacteroidales bacterium
CATGATTCACCGCGCACCCTTCGGCAGCCTTGAGCGTTTTGTGGCAGTCCTGCTTGAGCACACCGCCGGACATCTGCCCCTGTGGCTGCATCCGGACCAGGTTAAAGTGCTGCCCGTGAGCGAGAAATATGCAGATTATGCAAAAAAAGTTGTAAATCTGCTAAATAATTCCGAAATTCGCGCCTCTATTGACGACAGGAACGAGACTCTGGGTAAGAGAATCAGAGAAACGTCCCTTATGAGAGTGCCGCTTCTTGTCATCGTAGGAGAAAAAGAACAGGCAGAGGAATCTGTATCTGTACGCCGTGGAACCGAGGACCAGGGTTCCATGAGCGTGCCTCAGTTTGTGGACTATGTCCGCGCAGCTGTGGCAGAAGAACTGGCCCAGTAAGTATAACTTTTAAAGGAGCAAAACTATCGCAACGCCTTTTAAACCCAGGCCTAATGGTCTGAAGAAAAAGCCCCAGCAGCCGCAGGGCGGTAATACTAAGGACGAGAACGCCCTTAGGATTAACCGTGAAATAACCGCATCGGAGGTTCGCCTGGTTGGTGAAAACATCCCGGAACAGGGTATCTATCCCTTCTCCAAAGCTTTGGCAATGGCAGAGGAACAGGAACTGGACCTTGTGGAAATCAGCGCAAAGGCAGATCCGCCCGTATGCAAGATTCTGGATTACCAGAAGTATCTGTATCAGCAGCGCAAGCGTGCTAAGGAGATGAAGGCAAATGCTGCAAAGATAGTTATCAAGGAAATCCGTTTCGGCCCCAATACGGATGAGCATGATTTCCAGTTCAAACTCAAACATGCTCAGGAGTTCCTTCAGGAAGGTTCCAAGGTGAAGGCTTCAATCTTCTTCCGCGGACGTTCCATCCAGTTTGCACAGCAGGGAGAAAAACAGCTTCTGCGCTTTGCAGTGGAACTTGAAGAGTACGGCCGTCCGGAAAGCATGCCCACCCTTGAGGGAAAGCGCATGACCATGATGCTTGCTCCTGTAAAAAAGAAATAAGTTGTCATTCTGAGCGAAGCGAAGAATCTGACTTATATGTATAATTAATTAATATTTAGTACAATGGCTAAATTGAAAACCAACTCCGGTGCCAAAAAGCGCTTTACGCTTACCGGATCGGGAAAGATCAAGAGGAAGCACGCTTATCACAGCCACATCCTCACCAAGAAGACCAAGAAACAGAAACGTAATCTTGATCACTTCTCAATCCTTGAGAAAGTTGACAACGCACGCGTAAAAGAGCTTTTGGTCCTGTAATTTATTGTTTAACTGGAACGCAGTAAGGAAAAAGCGCCGGAAAATAATCGGCCACTGCCTCCAAAAATGTAATTAAAAATGCCTAGATCAGTTAATTCTGTTGCCTCAAGGGCACGCCGCAAGAAGATCCTCTCCAGGACCCGCGGCAACTTCCTCTCCAGGAAGAACGTCTGGACCGTAGCAAAGAACACCTACGAGAAAGGACTTACCTACGCTTATCGTGACCGCAAAGCCAAGAAGCGTGAATTCCGTTCCCTCTGGATACAGCGTATCAACGCCGCTGCCCGTCAGTACGGTCTCACCTACTCACAGCTTATGGGTCGTCTTGCAAAGCAGAACATCGGCCTTAACCGCAAAGTTCTGGCAGACCTCGCAATGAACAATCCGGAAGCTTTCCGGGCAATTGTGGACTCTGTAAAGTAGTCATTGCGCCGTGAGCTGGAAGGATATCATCCAAAACAGGTGGGTACGGCTGGGCTTCTGGTCCGTCCTCTATACCGCTTGGGTGATCTGGCTCGGAAACTATTGGTTCCTCCTAGGCCTGGGTATCATCTTTGACCTCATCATTACAAAAAAGGTCAAGTGGCTCTTCTGGAAGAAAGAGTACGCGCCCGGGGAAAAACACAACTTTTGGCTGGACTGGCTTGACGCCATCATCTTTGCCGTAGTGGTTGTAACTTTCATCAATATTTTCTTCTTCCAGGCCTTCAAGATTCCTTCCTCGTCTATGGAGAGCACCTTGTACACCGGAGACCATCTCTTCGTGTCCAAGCTCACCTACGGCCCCCGGGTCCCCGAGACCCCGCTCACAATACCCTTTACGCACAACCGTGCATTCGGGAAGGAGAGCTATTCAACTCTTATCCAGAATAAGTACCGTAGGCTCAAAGGGTTCCGTGAAGTGAAAAGGGGAGATGTGGTGGTATTCGGCTTCCCCAACGGAGACACAGTCCTTTCCCGCCGTCCCGCCGACGACTATTACGCCTGGGTAAGGGTAATAGGAAGGGAACAGACAATCTCCCTCTACGGTCCCATCATAGTCCGTCCTTCAGACAAGAAAGACCATTACGTCAAACGCTGTGTAGCCGTTCACGGAGACACTCTGGAGGTAAAAGACGGGCTTGTGTGGGTAAACGGAGTAAAGGAACCGGATTATCCAGGACGCCAGCTCACATACAAAGTAGTTACAAGCGGCTCCCGTATAAACCAGCTCAAGCTGGAAAAGATGGGGCTCAACCTTCAGGAACTCTACTTTGATCCAAGGCTTCCGGGTTATCCCATGATGCCTCTCACTGAAGAGAACCTCAAGAAGGTGAAGGAAATAGGAAGTGTGGTGGAAGTGGTTCCAAACCTTGAAACCTACCCCTCCGCCGGTCAGGAAACGGCAATCTTCCCGTTCACCGGGAAAACGCGCTGGACCTCTGATTACTTCGGCCCTCTCTGGATACCTGAAAAAGGTGCAACGGTAGAGCTTACAACTGAGAATCTTCCTCTCTATGAACGGATTATCCGGGATTATGAGCACAATGAGCTGGAGCTCAAAGGAACGGAGATTTTCATAAACGGAGAAGCTGCAACAAGCTACACGTTTAAGCAGGACTACTACTTCATGATGGGTGACAACCGACATAACTCCCTGGACTCCCGTTACTGGGGTTTTGTTCCTGAGGATCACATTGTTGGAACTCCCGCCATCATCTGGCTCTCAACGGACGGAAGCCGCAGCTTCCCTAAGAACATCCGCTGGAAGCGCTTTTTAAAACTTGTATAACAATAAAAAAAGTAAAATATTATGTCAAAGGTTTGTCAGATAACCGGTAGGAAGAGAATGATCGGCAACAATGTTGCCCATTCCAAGCTGCGCACCAAGCGCGACTTCTCCCTCAACCTCAAGACCAAGAAGTTCTGGTCTGAGTCAGAGCAGCGTTTCATCACCCTGAAGGTGACCACCAAGGGTATGCGTATCATCGAGAAAAATGGTCTCGACGCAACTCTCAAGGCCGCCCAGGAGAAAGGATACGTAAGCCTTGTTTAACCCTTTAATCCTGTAGAATTATGGCAAAGAAACAGAAAGGAAACAGGGTGCAGGTCATCCTGGAGTGCACAGAGCAGAAAGCCAGCGGTGTTCCCGGTATGTCACGTTACATCACCACCAAGAACAAGAAGAACACCCCTGACCGTCTTGAGCGCATGAAGTACAACCCTTACCTCAAGAAAGTCACTCTTCACAAAGAGGTTAAGTAATTTATAGGAGATCTAAACTATGGCAAAAAAAGCAGTTGCAACCTTCGATGCAAAAGCCGGTGCAAAGCACATGGTGAAGGTTATCCGCATGGAAAAGAGCCCCAAGACCGGTGCCTACGTATTCGTAGAGCAGCTTGTTGAAGAGGGTAAGGAGAAGGATTTCTTCGCTAAAAAATAGCGAAGAAATCTGCGAAGTTTGAGGGGGCTCTGCCCCCTATTATCCCCCGCGGCCTCCGGCCGGGTGCTCTTCGAGCACTGATTCACAAACCGTCCCATGAGTGGGGCGGTTTTTTTTAGTGCCCTCCATAGGGCAGCTGATTACCGGAATATGGCCGTATTCCGGTTCTCCGCGGCCCTTTGGGCAGCTGATTACCGAAAAATGCACTAAAAGCGGTTCTGCGCTGCCCCCCTCCGTTCCGTCATGCCCGGCTTGACCGGGCATCTCCGTCACTCCGTCTGGCCGTGTTTGCACGTAAAACACGTATAAGGCCGATTTCACTGCCAACACGGCAAGGAAATCGGCCATTTTCCGGAAAAACGCTGCCGTGTTGGCACCAAAAACCTCAATAGGAGCAATCTGAGCGCAAACACGGCAAGATATTACGGCGCAACCACCACGTAGTGCCTTGCCGGGGCAGTTTTTTATGAGTTTTCAGTAAGGATTGATTGTAAGTACTGTTTAAGCGGCTGCAGGTCTTGCTGGATAACCATCTCTAGATCGATTGTTTATTATATCTCGCATATAATAAGTATTTATCGTGTTCTGCAGTAGGATTGGCGAATGGTTTTAAATAACCTTTTTCTACCAAATCCACGTCTCTTCTGATGATTCTTTCTATAACCTGCCTATAGTGAATAACTGTCAGCAAAGACGGGGACTGCGCCTTGTCATACTCTACCAGCAGATCCAAATCACTTTCCGGGGTCTCTTCAAGGCGGGAGAAGGAGCCGAATACCCAGGCGCGGACAATTTGGGTGGTGGCCATGTAGCGCTGTATGCTGGCGAACATGTTAACTCGCTCCTGGTCCACGTTCAGGAGGTATGATTCCACCTCTTGAGAGACACCGCGCCTGGCCGCATAGCGGCGGAGCCTGTCCTTATTGATAGGATACACCTCCAGCATGCGTTGGAATGCGGCGGATGCATCCTCCTTTCGGCATACGGCATCTACAAGTACTTTTTCCGGAGAGGGCACTGCCACATCATAGTCCAGAATCATTGGCGCTTCCGACACCATGCGTCCAACCAGAACAAAACCTTTGGGTTTTTCGGCCAGAAGTTTGGCGTCCTTTCTGTACATTACTTTCTCAAAGTGCTGTTTGAGAACATCAACTGTTTGGGATTCATCCGTCTTGTCCACTTCTACTTCCAGATTGCCGTTCCGTTCTGTTATGCAGCAGTTTACGCCTACCAGTTCACTTCTCATGACACTGGCGCATTCTTTCATCCATGGTGTTATCTCTGGACGGTACGTGGGTTTGGGAATGCTTACGTATTTCCCTTTCCCAACAACTGAAAGCCGCCCTTCCTGAACCAGTTCCCTGATGCGTGCATACACGGATGTCATGGGCACGCCGGGCATCATATCATGGAAATCACCAACAGTAATGATGCTTTCCCGTTGCAAAAGTGCAGCTAATTCCTTATTGTAGCGCGGATACTTCATGGCTCAACGTTTTTGCAAATATAATTATAAATCGGCAAAATCTAAAATTTTTGCCGATTTATACATTATTATCCGCACCGTTGAGTGCTGATCATGACCTTTTCTAGTTAAGGTCAGATAATTCACTATAGTCATTGGAAATACGGACAAATATTGCTATATTTGCATAGTATGTTATGTAAATAGAAGAACTATTGCGTATTTTACATATTATAATATGGAATATAAGTTAGACAATTACTCCCGGAATCCACAGATGCTTCTTACGCGGCTGGCGGGCAACTGCAAGGCAAGGCGTCTGGAAAAGGGTTACAGCCGCAGGACGCTGTCGGATCTCGCGGCGGTCCCGGCTCCCACCATAGAGCGCTTTGAGCGTACGGGAAAGATTTCCCTGGAGTCGTTCTGCCGTCTGGCGGTAGTTTTTGACTTTTTTGACGAGCTGGCCGCCATCATGGGCCGGACCAAGTATTCCACGGGAGCGGAACTGGAGAAGATTACGGAGAATAGAAACAGGAAGAACGGAAGATGATGGCGGACATCACCAAAGTAACGGTCTTGTGTGGCGGCGTCCAGGCAGGGACGCTGCAGCTGGACCCGTCGTCGGGGGTGTGCGTATTTGAATATGACCGCGCCTGGCTGGCCGGCGGCTTTTCCCTTTCGCCAACGGAGCTGCCTCTCCAGAGCGGACTGTTCTATGCCGATAAGGAAAAATTGGACGGCCGATTCGCCATCTTTGAAGACAGTCTGCCGGACGGATACGGCCTTTATCTTCTGGACAGAATCCTGAGGCGCCAGAACACTTCCCTCAAGGAACTGACGCCGCTCCAGCGTCTGTCCATCGTGGGCTCTTCCGGCATGGGCGCGCTCTCTTATCGGCCTGTGATGCCGGGCATAGGCAAGCAGAAAGAGCTGGAGGAAGAGGCCCGGTTGGATTTACTCCAGAATGAAGCGCTTACTGTTTTGTCGGAGAGAGAGGCGGGTGACCCGGAGCTTCTTTACTACAACAGTTCCAACTCCGGCGGTGCCCGCCCCAAGGCCGCTTTCCGTGCCCAGGACGGCTCCCACTGGCTGGTGAAATTCAGGCATACCTATGACCCGGCAGACGTGGGGAAAATGGAGCTTCTCTATATGCAGACTGCCCGGGAATGCGGCGTAAACATTCCCCGAATAGGCCTTCTCAGGGACAAGTACTTTGCCATAGAGCGTTTTGACTATGATGGGGACGGCCGACGTCTACACGTGGCCACGGCATCGGCACTTCTGAAAACGGATTTCCGGTACCAGAACGTAGACTACACCAACCTTCTGGCCCTCACCGGTTATCTCACCCAGGACCCGGTGCAGGTGGAGGAGATGTTCCGCCGAATGGTAGTGAACCTGGTGGTGGACAATAAAGACGACCACGCCAAGAACTTCTCCTTTATCTGCAGGGAAGGGAAATGGTCCCTGGCCCCGGCCTATGACATCACTTACTCTCCCGCCGGCTCAAACGGAGAGCATGCTACATCATTGTATTTCAACGGTAACCCGGACCTGGACCTGGTCCTGAAAGCCGGAGTGGAAATCCGTATTCCACTGTCCAGGTGTAAGGAAATTGTGCAGCAGGTGGAGCAAGTCTGTGAAAAGATGCTTCCTGTTTTCAATAAGTTGTAGTATCTTTGCATGATATGGGAATATTTGAAAAGGGCATAAAGAAAACCAACCGTGGCTTCTTCCAGAAGCTGGGCAGGGCGTTTACCGCAAAGTCAAAGGTAAATGATGACGTCCTTGACGCCCTGGAGGAGGCCCTTCTGGGCTCTGATATGGGCGTGGATACCACCCTGGAGCTCCTGGACAACATCCAGGACCGCGTGGAGAGGGATAAATACGTGGATATGGAGGAGCTCACGGCAATAATCCGTGATGAGATTGCAAACCTCATAGGGGATGACGCCCCCGTGCAGCCATTCGACTTCAGTAAAAAGCCCTACGTGGTGCTTGTTGTGGGCGTAAACGGCGTAGGCAAAACCACCACCATAGGAAAACTTGCCTCAATGCTGCGGCAGCAGGGCAAGAAGGTTGTGATAGGTGCGGCCGATACCTTCCGCGCCGCGGCAGTGGAGCAGCTCACGGTTTGGGCTCAGCGCTCCGGGGCGGACATTGTGAAGCAGGCAATGGGCGCAGACCCCGCCTCCGTAGCCTATGACACCGTAAAAAGCGCTGTTGCAAAAGGAGCGGATGTTGTCCTCATAGACACCGCCGGCCGCCTTCACAACAGGGTGGACCTTATGAATGAGCTCACCAAAATCCGCAACGTCATAAGGAAAGTGGTCCCGGATGCCCCCCATGAGGTCCTTCTTGTCCTTGACGGCTCCACCGGCCAGAACGCCTTCATCCAGGCCAGGGAGTTCTCAAAGGCAACAGACGTAACCGCCATGGTCATCACAAAGCTGGATGGCAGCGCCAAGGGCGGCGTAGTGGTGGGAATAGCCCACACTTACAAGTTCCCTATCAAGTTTGTGGGCATAGGAGAAGGCATAGAAGACCTCAAGGTCTTTGACAAAAAAGAATTTGTGGAAGATTTGTTTAAACTGGAAGATATACAATAGATCCTTCGTCACTTCGTTCCTCAGGATGACAGATGTCATTCTGAGCGAAGCGAAGAATCTAAATTCAAAGAATTATGAAATTAAGTTACGATTGGCTAAAAGAGTATCTTAAGTGTGATCTCACCCCGGATCAGGTGGCAGAGGCCATGACCTCAATAGGCATTGAGGTAGACAGCGTTGAAACAAAGGAAGTGATTGAAGGCGGCCTTAAGGGGGTTGTTGTGGCTCAGGTGCTTACCTGTGAGCCTCACCCGGACAGTGACCATCTCCATATCACCACGGTCAATGACGGCTCCCCGGAGCCCCTCACCGTGGTTTGCGGCGCGCCCAACGTGGCGGCGGGCCAGAAGGTGCTGTTTGCCCGCCTGGGAACCATCCTTCCCGGAGATTTCAAGATCAAGAAGTCCAAAATCCGCGGTGTGGAGAGCTTTGGAATGATATGCGCAGAGGATGAACTGGGAATTGGCACCAGCCACGACGGCATTATGGTGCTTCCGGAAAACGCCCCCGTGGGCGTACCTGCAAAGGAATTCCTGGGCCTTAAGGATGAGTCCGTGATAGAGTATGAAATTACTGCCAACCGCATAGACGCAGCCTCCCATATTGGCGTTGCCAGGGACCTTTACGCATACCTTTACAGCAAGGGAATAAAGGCCGAATTAACCCTACCCTCCGTGGATGCCTTCAGGGAAGGGGAGGGAGAGTCTATCCCCGTAGAGGTTCTCACGGCCGATGGCGCTCCGCGCTATACCGGCATCACAGTGAAGGGCGTGAAGGTGGCCCCCAGCCCGCAGTGGCTGCAGGACAGGCTCCTTTCAATCGGCCTCAAACCAATCAACAACGTTGTGGATATCTCCAACTTTGTGCTGTTTGAAACCGGTCAGCCGCTCCATACCTTCGACGCCTCCAAGATTGAAGGCGGAAAGGTGATTGTTCGCCGTGCCGCGGAAGGAGAGCCCATCCGCACCCTGGACGGCATTGAGCGTAAACTTCATGCAAATGACGTTGTCATTGCCAACGTAAACGGCCCCATGTGCATTGCGGGCGTTTTCGGCGGTGAAGATTCCGGCGTAAGTGACAGCACCGTGGACGTTTTCATTGAGGGCGCATACTTTGACCCCGTGAGCATCCGCAAAACCGCAAAGTCCCAAACTCTTTCCACAGACGCCAGTTTCCGCTTTGAAAGGGGCGCAGACCCTGAAGCAGCCCTTTACGCTGCAAAACGCGCCGCCCTCCTCATCACCGGTATTGCAGGCGGTAAGGTGGTTGGAAAGGTCCGTGAGTTCTATCCCAAGCCCATCGGACGTGCTATTATTGACCTGGACTATGACCGCATAGAGTATTTCATAGGCAAGAAAATTGGCCACGGAACCATTGAAAAAATCCTGAAAGGCCTTAATTATCAGTTTATTGAAAGGACCGCTACCGGCGCCCTTGTTGCCGCCCCCACTTATATGGTGGACGTCACCCGTGAGTGTGACGTGGTGGAGGAAATCCTCCGCATATACGGCTACAACAACATTGAGCTGCCCTCCACTCTCCGTATGAGCGTCCAGCCCAGCTCCCAGCCGGAACCTGAGGCCATCCGTAACGCCATCTCCAACTTCCTGGCGGCCAACGGCTTCACGGAAACAATGAACAACTCCCTCACCAAGGAGGACTATTACGCTAAGCTTGAAACCTTCCCCGCGCAGCGCTGCGTTCACATTGTGAACCCTCTTAGCAGTGATCTCAACGTGATGCGCCAAACCCTTATCCTGAGCGGCCTTGAGGTTGTTGCGTATAACCTTAACCGTCAGGCTTCGGCCCTCAAATTCTTTGAGTACGGCTCTGTGTATCAGAGGCTTCCGGAAAAGGACGGCGCCACCCTGGAAGGCTATGAGGAGCACCGCTGCTTCTCCCTCTTCCTCACCGGCACCCCGGACAAAGTGTGGAGAACTCCTGCCCAGAAGTCCAATTTCTTTGAGCTTAAAGGCTACGTTGAGGCTCTTATGGCCCGCTATCGCATAGATCCTTCAACCCTTATTTCCGGTGCTGCACCAAGTGATATTTTCTCAGAGGGCATCACCTACAGCCTTCCCGGCCGTGAGCCCGTGCTCCTTGCAACCGTCGGCACCGTGAATCCCGTGCTTGCAAAGCGCTTCGGCATAAAGCAGCCCGTGTTTGCCGCAGAGATTAACTGGGAAGTCTTCTTCCTCCTTGTAAAGCGTGACAAATTCTCCTTCAAAGAGCTGCCTAAGTTCCCGGAGGTTCGCAGGGACCTTGCAATCCTCCTCAATGAGAATGTTCCCTATGAGGGTGTACGCCGCAGCGCCATCCGCGCCGGTAAGAAGCTCATCAAGAGCGTAACGCTGTTTGACGTTTACCGCGGTGAAAAGATTCCCGCCGGCAAAAAGCAGTACGCCCTTAACTTTGTGCTCCAGGACCTTGAGCGCACGCTCACGGACATTGAAGTGGAAAAGACCATGGAAAGGGTTCTGGAGGCCCTGAAGGCAGATTTTGGCGCAGTCCTGAGGTAAGTGTCCCGCACCGCCTGTCATATAGTCCTTGCGGTTCTGGCGCTGCTGGCTTTATCGGCCTGCGGCCCCCGCCGTATACCTAAAGGGGAAATGGAGGATATCTTCTACCAGATGTTCCTCCAGGACCAGAAGATAAAGCAGGACCGTTCCCTGAAGCAGATGGCCGATACTTCCCTTGTGTACGAGCCCATCCTTGAATCCAA
>JAFZML010000011.1 GCA_017553255.1 Bacteroidales bacterium
GGTCCGGCTCATTGTAAAGGATGTCAAGAAGCCTCTCCCGGCCGTCCGGCTGAGCCTCAAGCTGGTCCTTGAACCAGTCCCAGGCCTCTCCCTTACCAATTGTCTCAAAATACCGGCGGCTAACTCCCGTTTCACGGTTAAGGTAATCCGCTACCACCTTTGCGCGCCTTAAGGCAAGAGTATCATTGCGCTCCTGAGGGCCTTCTATTGAGGCAAGGCCCACTATTGAAATGAGGAGTTCGTCAGTTGCGTTATCCTGCTTTATGCGGTTGATTGCGCCTGCAAGACGGTCCAGAACCCTTGCATTGGAAGGGTCACTGGCATTAAGCTCCCAGCTGTCCACGGCAAAGCGCACAAACTGAATGCTGTCTATGCCCGGCCGCGTGAGATAATCCAGGGGCCGATATTTCCCAATTGGCATAACCCAGGAATCCTCCTTGGAAACCCTGTCTCCCTCCGTTTCCGGATGGTCTACGTCCTGCAGATGGACGGTAAATACCACCGGTGGAGTCATTACAGTTATTGTGTCTGTGCCGGAAAGTACGTACTGCTTAGTGTCCTTTTGTTTTCTCTTATCCCTTGCAACAGGGTTGTAGGCCACATTCAGCGCCAGTTTAGGGACAACTGCCGGAACCCTTTCCTCCCCTACCTTTGTGCCGCAGTGCTTGCAGTCATATCTGTCATAAGCCGCCAGGCCGATAGCCGCTCCTGCTTCAACCTCCAGCCTCCAGTGCTGCCACGGCCACCACGCATAACCGGCAAAAAGCCCGCCGGCCCAGTAAGAACCCTGCACGCGGGATTCCTCCACAACAGGATACATGTGGAACGGCGTAGGAACAGACCCCACATTGAAATGCGTATAGATGGCATCTGCGCCAAAGAACAGGCCCTGATACACCTGCTCCAGGTAATACCTCACCTCCGGCACAACGGCAAA
Source organism: Bacteroidales bacterium (assembly GCA_017553255.1). Lineage (GTDB taxonomy): Bacteria > Bacteroidota > Bacteroidia > Bacteroidales > UBA932 > Cryptobacteroides. The sequence continues at coordinate 938 of JAFZML010000011.1, forward strand.
GTTGCGCCAGTGAACGGGATTCTCCTTATCCCAGTCCCAGGCCAGCCAGCGGGGCCACGCCTTAAGGGCGGCGTTACCGCCAACAGACCAGTTGTTACTTACCGGAAATTCTACACCCAGATTGGGCTCACTCACTGCGTCCCAGAGAATGTTTGTCCTTATTGAGAAATCCTGAGAGCGCCCGGCTTGCGGCAAAAGCGTAAGCAAAACAGCAGCCACAAGACTCTTAAGCGCGGTTTTGAAATTTGAAGTCATAGTGTTATTAGCTGCAAAAATAACAAAATATGTCATACGTTGTACACCCGCGCGCATATTTCGCGCACTTTCGCGCGTAATATTGCATACGCACCCGATATTTCTCCCCCGTTCTCTGCCCTTTCTCTGCCCCCTTCTCCCCCAGCACCCTAAAAGTTCTCCCCTTGTGGTGGAAGCCAACTACCTGATTCTCAGCGTGTTACAAGATTATCTAGTAGAAAAAGTTCTACCAGATAATCCCGTAAGCTGCTGTATATCAACCACTTAAGCTCCACCACAACATCTTCCTAGCCGTGTTTGCACGTAAAACGCGTATAACGCCGTTTTCACTGCCAACACGGCAAGGAAAACTGCTGTTTTGTCCAAAAACGCTGCCGTGTTGGCATCCAAAACCCCATTACAGGCAATCTGTGTGCAAACACGGCCAAGCAAGCTGCTATGGGGGAGAGGGCGCCCCTAAGTTTGAGGGTGGCTCCGCCCCCCTATTATCCCCCTGCGGCTCCCGGCCTATAAGTCCTCGGGACAAGCCCTCGGACCCGGCCTCCGCCGGGCGCTCTGATGAGCGCCTTTGTAAAGCGGCTCGTACAACCTCATCGCCGTGGCCTTCGGCCCCGTCTAACGTCGTCGAACAAGTTCCGCAATGCCCGTCAGTCGCCGACCGGCTCCTTCCGGTCACCGCTCCCTCCTCATGGCCCGTGCGCCCTCCCTTTTTTGACGATTCCCTCCGGTGCATCCCTCTCCCCCATAGCGCCTATGCCCGGTTTTGTCATCCTGAGCGCAGCGAAGGATCTAATATGGGCTTGGGGCGACAGCCCCGGCAGAAGACCTTGAACAATATATGCCGGCCCTATGTGGATGGAGTGGGAGATAAGACTGATTAAAGCACCGTGTTCCGGGCATAAGTAATTAAACAGTAAACGTCCGTGGCACGCCAAGGCGTGTTCCACGGATTGGAGCCGCCGCCATAGGCGCCGCGACAATGCCAGCAAGAATCACGTGAATAAATGTGTTGTTTCACGTGAATCACAAAAAACATTTCAAAAAGTTTTTACGTTTCAACTGATGATATCGGTTTTATTTGCATATTATTGCAGACATAATTTTTTCTATTATGTCACGTTACGCAAATATCCTGAACGATGA